>JAJSDS010000031.1 GCA_028580875.1 Nitrosotalea sp. | reverse complement strand
ACCTAACCTTTGACATCAGACGTATCTTTTTTGCTATTGTCTCACGTATTTCATCAATGTCTGGACACTCTAGTTTTACTATGATGTCATAGTTGCCAAAAACACCTGATACTTCCTTTACGGTATCGATTGATTTCACACCCTCTACAATTGTCCCTTCCGCACCCATCTCACAATTTATCATAACATATGCGGTTTCCAACTACAATATATCGTGCTCATAATATATGAAATTTTTGCATACCGTGAAAATCCTCCCTCAAACTATACAATAGAACACAAAATACGGTACAGACGATATAAAGCGACATTTCATCTAGTATCTGAAAAAACGTTTACTGTTACAGTATAGAGTAATTTTTTAAAAAAATGAAAAAAATAGAACTACTGGTCCCCAATTAGGAAGGTTACATTTACAGTAGTTGTTACATCTTGGTTTGATGTAAAGACTGGTGTCGATTTGTCAGCCATAGACATGGCACCATAGTACATTGGTACTGGTGGCGGCATGTTAAACTCTGACAAGCTTACCATTTTTACTCCAATTATTTTCTGGCCTAGTGGTTCGATTCCTTTTTCTGCCCTTGACTTTGCGTTCAAGACTGCTTTGCTCAACAGATCATCTTGCATGCTTTGCTGCTTGTCAGGAGAGAGTGAAAACGAGATATTGTCCACTCTGTTTGCTCCCGCACCAACTGCAGAGTCTACGATATTTCCTGCAAGTGATAGTTTAGTTGTCTTGACATACAAGGTGTTTGATGCCCTATAGCCTGCCAAGACTGACTTGTGTATGCCAGTATTTGGATCAGGTATAGAGTCATTGTACACAGGATAAATCGAGAATCCAGCAGTGCTTATCTCGTCTTTTGTTATCCCAATGTTTTGGACAGCTGTTACCACACTATTCATCAATTGAGAGTTGGAACTGATTGCATCTTGTGCAGTCTTTGCTTCAGTATCAACTCCAAACTGGACTGTAACCAAATCTGGTGCTACTGAAGAAGATGCAGAACCAGTAACGGATACGGTTCTCTCGCGTGATGCTGGTATGACAGGTGCTTGTTGTCCATAGGCCCCTTGGTTAGAAATTTCCAGGCTTGCAAACACTGCAGTTGAAACAATCAATATTGCAGCAATTGTTGCCAGCACTGTTTTTTTCTGTGTCGTCATGAAATACCATATGATACTACAGTTAATAGGCTTTGATTAAATTTCATTTTAACTTAATTTTTATTAAAAATTTAGATTGTAATTTGAAATATCATGTATTTTTTATCAAAATTATTTCAAAGCCTAATTTTACATTATTTTTTTATTTTTCGAAATTTTGCAAATGTACGAATTCCAAAAAAGACTGCAAAAAATGCAGCGGCTGCACCAGCCAGTGCAATTGCAATGATCACAGGATCCGAAGATACAACAGACGGTTCAGGAGTTATGGGAGCATGTACTGCAGCAAATGGAGCAATAGAGCCATTACCTCTAAGAGATTCAGTTGCATGCGGTATGCTCTTGAGTACCATATCTTGAGTCGGCTGCACCTCTTGATTTGCAACCTGGCTTTTTTCCACAAGGTAAATTGCAGGACCCACTACAACAAAGGCTACGATACTTGCAAGATAGTGTCTAAGTTGAAGAAAGATTGCTTCTTTTTTTGATTTTGAAACATTGTTTTCAGTTGAATTTACAGGAGGAACTATGACAAATGCCATTTTTACTGGGCCATAGTATTTCATCTGTTTATTTTTTGAGCTCAATTCAATCTTCTCTACTTTAATCAATCCCACGCCAAGCAGTCGGTTGATATGCCAGTTGACAAGAGGTAGTGAAATGTTCAGTGATTTTGCCAGATCGTTCGTACTTGATACTCCCTGTGATATTTTACCAAATATTGCTCTACCAGTGTCGTTTGCCAACTCTTCCCCAATTATTTTTATTCGCTCATCTTCTGTACTTATTACCTCAATGTGCTCTTGGGCCTTGACAAGAAAATCAGAATTGTCTGCTCCGTCTGACATACCTAGTAAATTCCACCTATAACATATAATTGAACAGCATTTCTAGATTCATGCACAATTCTTATGTTCTGCCATATATGGATCCACAATTTTGAATTCATAACATTGTGGATGCCAAATTGGAATCATTTTTCATAATACTTGTTCCAGCCTCTTTTCATATCATATTCATATAGTAATTGCATCTTGATTAGTTCACGAACTAAACAGCAAGCCATGTACTGGATAAGGATCATTCCAAGAAAAGAAGGAAGGCCATGAGTGTAATAGACAGAAGATTAGAAAAGATAATCATCCTTGCCATAGTGGATACATTGTTGAAGATAGGCAAGGGTACTCTAGACAGTGTCCAATCTAGATTGAGTCAGGAATACAAGTGCAGCATACAAGACTGTTATGAACACCCAGAATACATGGATAAGGTACTCAGGGACATGTTTGGTCCAGCGTACCACGAGATCATATTGGACGTAAACAAATATCTGATGAATTTGCTCACAAGAAACCAGTAGTGGAACATTGGACAGGATTAATACATGATTTCGAACATATTCACAATCTTTCAAATTATACCATTCCAATTTGGCGTACAATCATTTCACAACCTCGTTAATTGATGCTCATAGACAATGTAAAAATGCCATCTACCATATTTTGAGATATTACCATGTTGCCTTTTTTGTTTGATATTTGGGGATGCATTCCAGAACTTTCCAAGAATTGCATAGACATGACTAATGCATCTTCCACATACCTTGGAGTGATAATGGGAGTCATAGTAGGCAGTGTAGTTAGTTGGTGGATTTACAACAGGCAAAAGCAAACATCAGAACAACAAGACAAAATTTTAGGCAGAATAGAAGATTTGGAAAAAAACCACAGTGATATATTAAAAAAACTTGCAGATTTTGACGACAAGCATGAATCATCGTTTGATGCAATTCAAGAGCTTGACAGAAAGATTGACGAGCTGCTAAAAAAAGACAAGTAAATGCTATTTGCTTGAAAACGACCACTTGTCTTCTTGATTCATTTTCAATATTTGTTCAGGCGGTATGTCCTTGTGATCAATTCCAATGTGATTTGTGTACTCTACAAGGCTGGTGAATTTCTTGTCGCATACAGGACAGTTCTTTTCAAACCCACCCATAGTACACCTGATACAAATTTTATATTTTAAGATATTCTAGATTATCACAAATCAAAGCTTGCCATATTCTTCTTCGTCAGAGTATGCCCTTTCCGCATGTTCTTCAATGTCAAGGCCTGCTTCTTCTACCTCTGGGCTGACGCGTATTGGAACCAAGGCTTTGATTATCTTGAGAATCAACCATGTGCCTCCAAATCCCATCAATACAGCAATGCCCACACCTATTGCTTGTGCGCCAAGTTGTCCTGGGTTTCCAAACAGCCATCCGTTTATTCCAAGATGGTTTACTGCAGAGTTTGCAAATACACCAACAAGAAGTGAACCAATGATTCCTGAAACACCGTGAACTGCACCGATATCAAGTGCATCATCAATTTTTAATTTCTCTTTAAGAATAGGGACCATCAATGATGATGCAAATCCCACAATGATTCCAATCACTACAGCAAACTCCACTCCAACATATCCAGAAGCCGGTGTGATACCTGCAAGGCCTGCAACTGCACCGTTGATTGCGGCAATCACACTAGATTTTCTGGTACGAATCCAAAATATTACAACCCAGATAAGACATGATACTGCAGAGGCCATCTGTGTATTTACAATTGTAACACCTGAAAGAGATCCTGCAGAATATGCACTACCAGCATTAAATCCAAACCATCCAAGCCATAAAAGTGATGAGCCAAGAACTGCAAGCGGGATGTTATGCGGGACCATTATACCAGGGCCAAATCCAAGCCTTCTGCCAAGGACTAGTGCAGCTGCTATACCCCCAACACCCGTAGTTGTGTGAATTATCATCCCACCTGCAAAATCAACTACACCAAGCTTGTGTAACCATCCATCTCCCCAAATCCAGTGCACCAAAGGATAGTAGATCAATGCACTCCAGGCAACAATAAACAACACATATGCGCTAAACTTCATTCTCTCTGCAACCGCACCAGTGAGTATCAACGGAGTAATCACTGCAAACATCATCTGGAACATTGCAAATGACACACCGGGAACCGTAGGTGCATAATGTAATCCTTCATTTTGTGAAACACCTTTTAGGAATCTCCAATCCATGTTTCCGGTTAGCCCTTCACCCGTATCAGGCCCAAAAGTTAGGCTAAAGCCAACTGTAAACCACATCACACTGAGTAAGGCAAGACCAAAGAAGATCTGCATAAATACAGAGACTGCATTTTTCTGTCGCAAAAGACCAGCCTCGAACATACCAAGTGCTGGTATCATCAAGAGCACCAAGCTAGATGCTATCATAAGCCAGGCGGTGTCGCCTGTATTAATCGGAACGGGCAAGATGAAACTAGGTCATAATATTGTTCTATTAATCATTTTCTCAAAAACCCAGTATGAAGATAGATCTACCACGCTAGGAACGAGGTGCCATGTGATGTATTTTCCCAGGTTCTATCTTGAGTAAAATTCTTTTCTCTCCAGATACTGCAAACGGATACCTGTCCACACCAAGATACTTTTTTGCCATCTTGTCAATATGGCTGTCTGCACCATCAATTGTTTGCTCTACCACTTTCCCCTGAACTGTTACCATGTGGTATGGATTATTCCTGTCAACTATGGATATTGCAACCCTTGGATCTCTTGAGACATTTCTTTGCTTTACCCTTCCTTGTGCAGTATTTACAAGAATCATTCCATCAACTAGGTCCACCCATACTGGAGTTATCTGTGGCGAACCATCTTTCATTAGGGTTGCAACAAATGCCAAGTTCTTGTCTTCAATTAATTTTGCAACCTCTGGAGACATGGTACCAGTCATAGTGACTTGGCACGCACTCCAAACTTGCCATCCATCACAATTTCTGACAAGGGTTTTCTGGTGTTTGGTGTTTCACGGGCCTGCAGTTCTGGAGACAGTTTGTCTTTTGGACCACGTTTCCCAATTGCAATCATTGCCAACACTTCAAAATCATCTGGTACCTCAAGTGTTGATTTTGCCTTGGCATAATCAAATCCAGCCATGGCATGAGTCACCAGTCCTTGAGATACTGCTTGGATTGCAAGATTCTCCCATGCGGCTCCAGTATCAAACTGGTGAGTCATTGAAGGTTGTCCATTGTTTTCAAAATTTTTCCTTGACACAATAACTACAAGAGCAGAAGCGTCTGCACACCACTGCTTGTTAAAGTCAATTAATAGATTGAAAAAGTCATTCCAGTTTTCTGAATTCCTCTTGGCATAGATAAATCTCCACGGCTGGCTGTTGGAAGATGATGGAGCCCACCGGGCAGACTCGAAAAGCGAAAACAGTTCCTTGTCAGTAATTTCAGACGGCACAAACGATCTAGGGGACCATCTACTCACTATGACAGGATTAATTTCAAATGTCATGTTTCTTGCCTTTTGTACTTCAGGGTCTATCATGAACAATTTTCATACCTTGTGTTAGTTATTTAGCATTATTGATTTTTTAAAATTACAAAACATCAAGTAAAAATTTCAGAAAGAAATTATCTTTTCATGGAATCTATGCGAGAAAAAATCGGTCCCATGTATTTGCTTGATGCGACAACTGCACACGCAATACCTGTTCCAAGCAAAATTCCTGCAAAGACATCAAGTGGATAATGTACACCCACATAGACTCGAGAATATGAAACAAGTGCAGCCTCGATTGCAAGAATTATCGAAGCAACAATTTGCTTGCCACGATTAAACCTCAAAAGAAGAATTATCGCACCTGCGGATACTATTACCGCATGCCCTGAAGGAAATGAAGGATCAGTTTCATTTGGCAACAATACGTGATCACCTGAAAGTGGGACAGGCCTAGGCCTGTCTATCTCCGATTTTAATATAGTTCCAAGAGGGATCAAGATAAGAAAAGCAATAGTAAGCAAGACTGCTGCCTTGCGACCATCTTTTTTCCCAAAAACAAAAAGCAGTGCAGTTACTCCAATCCATACTGCCTCTCTACCATATTTTGATAGGTCTATCATTATTTTGTCAAGAGTTTTTCCTGTAGGATTGTTGACAGCACCAAATGCGGCACGATCCCATTCTGAAACAGGTACATTATTTTGAACAATTAACAAAGCCAAAACTGCAAATCCTGCAAGTAAAATTGCAGATGCAATTACATATTTCATCTAAGCCATATGAAAAACATGTTCATTATAAAATAAGCTCTACAGAATCACTTGCACTAGTAATGGATTTGTTCTCTGCTTTCTTTTCTGCATACCTTGGGTAAAATGCAGTAGGACAATCCAATCCACCAAGTAGAAGAATCATCTAAGCAACTTAGCTTAACAATAATAAAGCAAGCTTATGAGATGTTATCAGTCTGTATTGACAAGTAATATCATGACAAACAAACCAAAGCCCACAGTGTGGGCCTCAGAGGTACGCGCCCCTTTCAAAAAAATAATAGCATACGATGTCTTGTTCTTGGGACTAGGTGCAGTGATAGGGGCAGGAATAATCACAGCAGTCCTATTTCACTAGGACTGTTTTTTTCACTAGGCAAAACAACAGTACACTAAATCACATCAGGATAATTGTTATTTTAAAAAATTTTACTCTACACGATGATACTGTACCAGCTGGTCATAGTATCGCACAGACTTTACATTGACAAATTCAAGCATTCCATATTTTGACAATTCCCTGCCAAATCCACTTTGCTTTACACCGCCAAACGGAATTCTTGGATCAGAGATTACCACATTATTTACTGTGACAATGCCCGATTCCACCTGTCTTGATAGTTTTTCAGCCTTGTCAAGATTCTGGGTCCATATACTTGCACCTAGTCCATACTGGGAGGAGTTTGCAAGCCTAATTGCTTCGTTTTCATCTTCAACTATAGTCACTGGAGCCACAGGACCGAACACTTCCTCGTGTGCCACCATCATGTCTGGTGTGATATTATCCAAAACCGTTGGCGCATAAAAATATCCCTTGTCCTTGAGCCTCTTGCCACCAGTGAGAATCCTAGCACCTTTTGCTACGGCATCTTGTACCATCTCTTCAATTCTATTGAGACCATCGGCATTTACAAGTGGACCAATATCGGTTGAATCAGACAGTGGGTCTCCCACGTTTAGTTTTTCTACCTTTTGTACAAATTTTTCAATGAATTCTTTTACCAAGTTTTTTACCACAAAAAATCTCTTTGATGCAATACAGCTTTGTCCACAATTGATGAATCTCCCCTTTACTGCACCTGTTGATGCCTTTTCAACATCCGCGTCAGAACATACAATGAACGGATCACTTCCACCAAGTTCTAGCACACACTTTTTGATTTGCGATGTTGCGCGCTGGGCAACCTTGGCTCCGACAATATTGCTTCCAGTAAAGGTTACAGCATTAATGTTAGAATCAATTAATTTTTCAGCCATGCTCGAATTGCTGACAAGTGTTTGAAATACACCTTCTGGAAATCCAGTCTTTAAAAATAATTTTTCCATTTCAATTCCACATTGCATCGTAACGCTTGCAGGTTTTAGTACAATAGTATTTCCTGCCATAAGCGATGGAGCTGCAAACCTTAATGCCTGCCAGTATGGAAAGTTCCAAGGCATGATACTTGCAATTACACCAATTGGATCAAATGCAACAAAACTCTTTCGAGCATCAGTGTTTATTATTTCAGGATTAAGAAAAGTCTCGCCGTTGTCACCGTAAAATTCCATTGCCCATGCACATTTTTCCACTTCAGCCAACGATTCCTTGAGTGGTTTTCCCATCTCTTTTGTTGCAACCTTTGCCAAAGATTCCTTGTCTTTTCTGAGATTTTCAGCCATGAGGTGCAAAAACACAGACCTGTTTTTTATATCAGTTTTCCATTTGGAAAATGCGTCTCGTGACTTTGCCACTTTACTTGTAAGATCCGCCTCTGTGATGTTTTGATATTCAGCAATGATTTCTTCAGTGGCAGGATTGATTGTCTTAATAGACATCAAGTATGATACCAGTCAATACGGTTATATACCTTTGGTTGGTTATCATTACCAATGAATGGTAACTATGACCAACCTGACCCAACAGCCATCTTCAGAGAATGGATCCAACGAAGTGGCAAAGCACAGATGGACTTTATGAGAACATTTGGCGACATGATGAACCGTACAAACCAAACAAACCCACTTGATACATTAAAGGAAATGGCAGACAAGACCACAAAGACACAGGCAGATTTCGTACAGAATTTTGCAGAGAGTGGATCAAAGGCCATGTACAACTGGTTTAATCTTGCACAAAACTTGCCCCAATTTTCATCATGGGGAGCGTTCAAGACATCGGTTGGAAGCAACGGCAGAATATCCATCCCAGAAGCAGAAAGAGAAGCAATCGGAATCAAGGAAAATGATCTGGTCCAAGTGATTGTAGTTCCAATCCATAAAAGTAATTCACGACAGGAGGTGAAAAAATGAGCAAGACAGAAGCAAAAGAGGCATACGCAGTATACAAACAGAATGTGAACCGCTATTTTGAAGAAGCAGAAAAGAATGTCACACAATACATCCAGGCAGTCTCAAATCTACAGCAAGAATTTGCAACAGCATACAAAAATGCAGTAGAGACAGCAATCGAGTTCCAGCAAGAGACAGCAACAAAGAGTGGCTTTAACGCAAACCTTCCACCAACTTACCTCAAAGCAATCAATGATGCAACTGAGGAGATAGTAAAGACTAGTTCTGTACAAAACAAAGCAGTACTAGCAGCAATGGAAGCAGCAAGACAAAACATCAAGACATTCAATGACAACCTAAAGGCATTCACAACTATGGATGCAAACATACTGCAATCATGGTTCTCAGCATGGACTCCAAGCAAGAACTAGAATAATTTCTTTCTTTTTTATTTTTCAGATCTTTCAGACAACCATTGGGTAAATTCTGGAAGGACCTTTTTTTGTGAAAACGAGCTTGCAATCATTCCCACGTGTCCAGTTGGGTAGATTTTGAGCATTTTATCCTGGCTTGACACTGCATAGTGTATTGGCATGCTGCATTCAGGCGAGACCAGATGGTCACCTACTGCCACCTGTGTCAAAAGCGGCATTGCAATGTTTTTGAGCGATACCTGCTTGCCCCCGACATACATGTTGTTATTTATCAAGAGATTCTCCTGGTAGACGTCCTTTATCCACTGCCTGTATAGTTCTCCAGGTATGGGAGGAGTGTCAGAGACCCATTTTTCGACGCGGATGAAATTTTCAACATATTCCTTATCGTGAATGTTTTTGAAGAAATTAAGGTACTTTTCAAACCCTTGCTCAAACGGTTTTAGAATTGAAAAAACATAGTACATCAGCTCAGGTGGCATGTTGCCAAGTGTATCCACGAGCTTGTCAACGTCCATGTGTTTTGCCAGGTTTGAGACTACGGTACTGTCCCTTCTTCCGTCAATTACCGGTGCAGTAAGGATAAGGTTCTTTATTTTATCAGGATATAATGCTGAATATACTGTAGATAGTGTTCCACCAGTACAATATCCTTGCAGTGATATCTTATCAGACGCAGATTCTTTTCTTACAAAGTCAATGCAGTTGTCCATGTAACCATTTACATAATCATCAAATCCTTCATGTCTGTTAATCTGGGTTGGAGTTCCCCAATCAATTAGATATACATCGATTCCTTGCATTAGCAAGTTTCGTACCCAGCTCTTTTTTGGATGAATGTCCAAGATGTGGAATCGATTTATCAGTGCATATGCAATAACAAGCGGTGTCTTGATCTGTTTTTGAGCCAACGGACTAAAGTGCAACAGTCGAATCTTTCCTTCAGAGTAGACAACTTCATGCGGTGTCACCTCAAGATCAATTTCTTCAAGAGACTGGGCAAGGTTTGGTGCATCAAGTATGTTCTTGTTTAGCTTGATAAATTCTGCCAACAATCTTGGGTCTAGCTTGATCTCATTTGCCATTTGCTGTCCCTCCCTTGCTTGCTATTTTTTCAAGTTTGGCAACTCTTTTTCGCAAAGAGTGTAGTTCTTTGTACACTTCATCCATCTCTTTTTTTGTAGGCATGTTTGCGCTCTCAAGTAGTGTAGACGCCATGTTGTTCCAGTGCTTGGCAATCTCAAGCTCACTTGTCACAAGTTTTCCAAAATTTTCAGCAAAGTCCGCAGAATCAAATAATCTGGTAAAGTAATTTTCAAAGATATCAATCCATACACGCTTTGAGGCCTCCATATGCTCAGTATCATTTGGAAGTTCAGGTACTTTTCGCGAATATTCTTTTTGTGCCTCGTTCCACGTATCGGTTAGCTGTTTGTAGTATGCAGCAAGTCTTGTGTTAAATTCGGTCATATCCTCGTTCATCTCAATTGTTTCAGTACTGATATTTTTGGCATTGATTGCAAACTTGCGAAACGGTCCAGTTGCAGCAAGAGATTGTTGCCTGTTTGACATTAGATACAACAAGTCAGTCCAGAACAGCGAGTTGTGTTTGTAATTTGCAAGTGATTTTTTCACATCGGGTGGAATTGACATGGGAGGTAGAATAAAGTAGATTTCTATACATATAGAGATTACTCGTCATCTTTTTTGCTTGTAACAAATTGTTAAAAGGATGTACAACGTATCGAATTCTAGTGTCAAGTACAAGACCCCAGGAAAAAACTGTAGACAGTTCACATCACATGTCAGTGTGCGATGTCATGCGAGATAACACAAATGAGGTTATAATGAAGATTGAAGGCCTTTTACCATCATACATTGAAAGTGTTACGGACTTGCAATCAGAGTGCTTGCGCATCACGCGAGATTTTTTTGGGACATGTTATATCGCAGAAAAGGAATTGCTTGATAAAATGGGAGTCGACCAAAAAGCAATAGAGTCGTTTGACAAGTTTTTGAAAATAATAACAAAGACCACAGTCTCAGAGATAGACATGCTAAATAACTTTCAAAGAACATGGACAGAGAACGTCATGTCATCAATGAAATCATACGACGATTATGTCAAGGTCATGCTGTCGTCATACGCCAAGATGTTAGAATACACTTGTGCCATGATTCCAAAGAAAACTTGACTTTTACCGATCTTTTTTAGTGAACAAGGCTTTACTGATATTGTCATAACTAGTATCGCTAAAAACTTATTTTGTTTGTAAAACTTTCAGATTCACGGATGAAGGAAAAGTTTGTCACTATAAACCGAAATAACATAAGATATTTGGAAGACGGTCAGTCTGATCGCAATCTCATCCTACTTCACGGACTGGGCGGATACGCAGAAAGATGGAGCAATCTAATGCCCCACCTCAACGAGAAATACCACATTTTTGCGCCAGATCTCATTGGGTATGGCCAAAGCGACAAGCCCTCAGTAGATTACACAGTAGATGTTTTCATAAAATTTGTTTTTGACTTTATCGAAACACTTGGAATCAAAAAGACATTCATGATTGGCACTTCGCTTGGAGGACAGATAGTTGCCGAGTGTGCAGCAACCCAAAGCCCCATAATTGAAAAGATAGTACTGGTCTCCCCCGCTGGGATAATGAGAAAGTCCACTCCTACGTTGGACGCATATACAATGGCAGCACTATATCCCAACAAAGAGACTGTAAAGAATGCATATCAGATGATGGTTGGACCAGGCAAGCAAGTATCAGAGATATCAATTGAGAGATTCGTCAACAACATGTCAAGGCCAAATGCAAAGATGGTATTTTTGTCCACGTTGCTTGGCCTGAAGAATGCGCCAGATATTTTTGAGAGACTCTCAAAGATCAACATTCCCACATTGGTTATTTGGGGAAAGGAAGACAATCTGATACCGTTTGAATATTCACATCAGTTTGTATCATCAATTAAGGACAGCAAGCTCGTGGCAATGGAAGGATGTGGCCATTCACCATATGTAGAAGACCCAGAAAAACTTGCAGATACAATATCCAAGTTCCTATCAAAAGGAGTATGAAAATATCATCTATGATAATCACATCAATGCAGATAAGGCATATCCTAACAAGTATAGACATGCCTAGCCTTTTGCAATCGGAGAATGGTATAACATGAATCAATCTTTGGCAAACAAGACCTTAGAAGAAATCTTTTCAGAATCATTATTTTCTACACCGGCAGTAAGCATAAGAGTCGAGGACACATTGGCCGAAGCCGCAACTCTTCTTCCTCATCATCTAGAAACATTGACTGATTCACTTGTTGCAGTAAGTGACGATAAACCAGTTGGCATAGTTGGAGGAATTGAGGTCCTAGATGGCATCATAAATAATCATACTCCCAGTTTTCTTGACAAGACAAGGATAGGTGATGTGATGAGTAGTAAGAAACTTGTCATTACAAATCAAAAGAGCAAGTTTTCAGACATAGTAAAACAATGGTGCCAAACAAGAAGAGCATTTGCCATAATACCAAACCAATATCACGGATATTCTGTAATCTCTGCAAGAAAGATTCTTGACGTAGGAATTTTGTTTAAAATCAATACTACAATTGCTGCAGTTCCAAGAAAAAAAATAATTACATTTCACAAAGAGGAAACAGTAGGACAAATAATCAAGCGCATGTTTGACAACAAAACTCGCAAGTTAATACTAGAGGGCACAGACTTTTTCATCAGCGACAGGATAATCATACAAAAGTTGGTAAGAGAATTCAACTGCCTAAGAGATGGAAGAAATTTTCTGGAAACAAGTGCAGGTAATTTCAGTCTAGAACAGGCAAAGAGGATATCAGATGATCTCACAATCTCGGACGCTTGTAAGATCATGCAAGACATGAGATCCCCATACCTAATAGATGATGAAAAAACAATCAGTCCATGGGATATTGTATCAGTGCTTGCTTTTGAAAACTTGTCATAGTTTAAAATTACAAGATATGTGACTGCAACCATGAAAGATATCAACGATGAAGGTAGGACAAGTCTTGCTATAAATCGCAGGCTATTACTTGCTTGTCTGTTTTTGCTTGCCATCATAGGTACAACATACTATTACCTGGATAATAGAAGTGAAATACGTCAGATATTGTGGATTGCAATATCCATCATATGGTATACTGCAATCGGTTTTAGTATAATCAAGGTATTTGACAAGAAAAAAATCGGATACCTAGTTGCAGGCATGATATCATGGACAACACTAGCATTTTGGATGCTTGACAATTGGTACGTTGTATTTCATTACACCATAATTGCAAGCAAGCCAGATTACATCATGACTGTACGGAATTTCATAGGAGCAGGCATTGCCGCACTTGGCATATTGTCATCCCACAACGCATTCAATAAAATAAACAAAACTAAACTCGCATGAAAACATATCTTATCATGATTATGACAATCATAGAAAACATCTAATCTAGCAGTACAATACAAACAATAGATTGCAAAGGCACAGAGACCGCACAAGTGAAGAAAACGTACTGATACTACAAGGAGGAGGCTCCCTTGGAGCATACGAGTGCGGAGTATACAAGGCAATTGACAAATTAAAAATAAAGATAGACGTTGTTGCAGGCACCTCTATTGGTGGAATCAATTCAGCAATAATTTCAGCAAGCAAGAGCGGCCATCCTGCAAAAGACTTGGAAGAATTTTGGCTTGAGCTGTCACACACATCAGCATCACCTTTTTTTACAGAACGCATGAGGATGATCTCTTCCTCGATTTATTCTGCAATGTGGGGAAACTCGAACGCATTTTTGCCACTTTGGCTTAGGCCGTCTTTTGGATTTTGGTATAATTCGCCATATCTTTATGACATTTCACCGTTAAAAAATACACTTGAAAAATTTGTAGACTATGCAAAGCTCAAGGATCCGACAAGGCCAAGACTAATCATAACTTCAACTGACATACAAAATGGCAAGCCCTCCATATTTGATAGCAAGTATGACAACTTTACATCAGACCATGTCATGGCAAGTGCAGGATATCCATTTTATGGAATATCATGGACGAAGGTCAGCAACAGGTACCTATGGGATGGGACATTGCTTAGCAACACGCCACTAAGAGAGGTGGTTGACGCATCCCCCATACGCGACAAGCGAGTCATAATTGCAAACCTGTTTCCAAACACTCAGGAAGAGTTGCCACATAACATGATGGAGTCATGGCACAGGGCACGCGATATCATGCATGCAGACAAGACAGATCAGACAGTAAGAATATCAAAGATAATCTCACGGTATCTTATCATGATAAATAAAATGCATGAAATTTTAGAGTCTGCCCCGCTTGATGACATTTCCAAGAAAAAACTCTCAG
>JAJSDS010000317.1 GCA_028580875.1 Nitrosotalea sp. | reverse complement strand
AGTCTTGTAGAAAGGGGAATTGAGGTGCAGGCAGAGACACGACACTGGGATGAGGCAAGAAGAATAACTGTATCATCGAGATCAAAAGAAGAAGAGCAAGACTATCGATACCTGCCAGAAGCGGATATTCCAGTTGTCTTGATTAGAAACGAGTCTCTTGATAAAATAAACAAGCAAATGCCTGAAAGCATTGTTGCAAGAAGGGAACGCTATGTCAAAAAGTATGGCATGCCTTCACAAGTGGCAGATGTATTATCTTCTGACAGGTTCTATTCTGATTTATTTGACAAATCTCACAATGAGAAAAATGCAAAAGAGGTATCAAACATCATTACCACTGATTTAATGGGCTTTGCAGATACACGTGAAAAGAAACTAGAATTAAAAATCACTCCAAAACATATATCTGATCTTGCCGACTCTATATTGGAAAATAAACTTACGAGAAATTCTGGAAAACTTGCATTGCAAGAGATGGTAAAAACTGGAAAGTCATTATCTGATGTGATGTCAAGCCTTGACTTGGGACACGTAAGCGATGCGGGCTCTATTGAAAAAATAATTGATGAAGTATTCAAAGAAGAAGAAAAAGCAGTAGCAGAGGCAAAACAAAATCCAGACACCATTAATTATCTAGTTGGCAAAGTCATGAGAAAAACTAAAGGAAAAGCCGATCCTGCAACAACTCTTGAAATACTAAGGAAAAAACTCTCTGCCTAGAATAAATTTTTAAGATATTTTTGTAAAAATTAGACTGTCTATCTTACATTTTGCCAAACTCATCTTCATCAGAGTATGCACGCTCTGCATGCTCTTCGATATCTAGTCCTGCCTCTTCGACCTTGGCTGATACTCTGACTCCAATTAGCTTGTCTATTACCTTCATTATTGCAAATGTACCAAAGAATCCCATTACTCCTGCTACTCCTACGCCCATTGCCTGGATGAGTAGCTGTTGTGGATGTCCAAACAAGAGTCCGTTTGGACCACTTGGGTTTACTAAC
>JAJSDS010000316.1 GCA_028580875.1 Nitrosotalea sp. | reverse complement strand
ATCAATAGCATAATAACAAATGATACTGCTGCACTGGCAGGTATGGTAATTATCCATGCCCATACAATTCTTTTCCCAATTCCCCATCTTACTGCTGACATTCTTCGTACTGCACCCACTCCCATTATGCTTCCAGAAATTGCATGTGTAGTGCTTGCAGGAATTCCTAACCATGCAAGAGTTGCAATTATGCTGGCTGCACTTGTTTCTGCAGCAAAACCTTGGTATGGTCTTAACTGGGTGATTTTTACTCCCATTGTCTTTACTATGCGCCACCCTCCGAAGAAAGTGCCAAGACTCATGGCTAATGCAGCCATTATGATCACATAATATGGCACACTAAACTTTGTGATTATTCCCTGAGTTAGTAAAATTAAAGCAATTACTCCCATTGTCTTTTGCCCATCGTTTGCTCCATGAGTCAATGAAAAATATGTAGCTGAAACTAACTGGAGTCTCCCAAACGCAGAATTTACTGCATGTGGTTTTGCCTTTGCAAATATCATCATTATTACTAATCCTACTGTAAATGCGGCAGCGAAACCCGCGATGGGCGAAACTAAAATTCCTATGCCAACCTTTTGTACTCCATCCAATATTATGACACTTGATCCTGCACCTGCAATTCCAGCACCTATGATTCCTCCTACTAGCGCATGGCTACTGGAAGTGGGTAAGCCTAGTAACCACGTGATGACATCCCAAACTATTGCACCAATCAATGCACCAATTATTATGTTAAGTGTAACAAAATCTGGATTTATGATTCCCTTTCCTATTGTTGTAGCAACTGCAACTCCAAAAATAAATGGGCCTATAAAATTTGCTGCTGCGGCCAATGTTACTGCCTGTAACGGTCTTAGTATTCTTGTTCCAACCACTGTGGCAATCGAGTTTGCAGCATCATGAAACCCATTGAGGAAATCAAAAACTAGTGCTACTACAATTGCACCTATGGCTAATTCGATCATAGCTACTATGTATATTTGAGAACAATATCTTCTATAGAA
>JAJSDS010000315.1 GCA_028580875.1 Nitrosotalea sp. | reverse complement strand
AACATGTTACCAGCTGATGTCAAGGTGATTGTAGTAGACATTAGCCAACCAACCGTAACAAAACTCATGGACAGAGGTACATGGCAGGCATTGGGCATAGTGACTGATGTGGGCGCCTTTTTGCCACTAGTCACACAAGAAATTCAGAAACTATCAAAACATCGCTAGTAAAATAGACGCGTGTTTTGCCAAGAATCGATGCTGAAAACTAACTATGTCCAGAACAAGAAGTTTGATTTGTACCCACAAATGTGTTCACGCAAGACAGCATTAGGCAATAGACGCTCAAGTGATGTCATTTAATTTGTAACCATGGCTACGCATTATTTCAATCACTTCAGAATCTTCAACCTGATCAAACGAGTCATAAAATTCCCCAACCGCGCCAAATGTTATCGGATCATACAATACTACAACTTCTGCCACTTGTGCAAGCCGCTCAATTGTGTCTCTTGGCCCTACTGGGATTGCCACAATGATTCTTTTGGGTTTTTGTTTTTTTATCCACTCCAGTGCTGCAAAAACTGTGGCACCAGTAGCAATGCCATCATCTACAAGAACAACAGTTTTGTCTTTCAAATCATAATTTATACCGCCTCTGAATTTTTTTAATCTTCTTTGTATCTCGCTTAGCTGATCAGCAATCTGTTCATCAAGATAATCCCTTTGAACTCCCAATGCATCAATTAAAGCAGAATTTGGAAAAAAACTACCATCATGCATTACAGCACCTATTGCAAGTTCAGGGTTATTTGGAGAACCAATTTTTCGTGAAACGACAACATCAAGTGGAGCATTGAGTGTTTTTGCAATGACATCTCCGGTAACTACGCCACCTCTTGGAATTGCCAAGATTATAGGCTGTTCTTTTTTTATTCCCTCTAATTTTTTGGCAAGTTTTTTGGCAGCGTCAATTCGATCTTTGAACATCATGAGGAGCCTCCAAGATATTTCACAAACCAATTACCTGCGTGTTGTGCGACCAGTTCTAATTTCCCTGGTTCTTCAAAA
>JAJSDS010000314.1 GCA_028580875.1 Nitrosotalea sp. | reverse complement strand
CCAGTTATTCCCAATGTAACTGGTTTTTGATGCTTTATCGAAAGATCAGCTATTGCTTTTGCAGTAACATGTGAGATGAGCTCATCATGCTTTGTTTGTCCTTTGATTACGGCTCCAAGTGTTATTACAGCATCAACATCCTTTCTTTGTAACAGGGTATCAATCACCAGAGGCATGTCAAATACTCCTGGTACTTGAGTTGTATACTTGATATTCATCTTCAATGCATTTGCTTTCTCTATTGCTAGAGCAAGCATTTTAGAGGTTATTTCACTGTTAAACTCTGCTGTAACAATTGCTATATTCAAAATTAATGCTCCTTGGAAAATTTGACAAGTTCAGCGCCATCAAAATAGGGTATTGCATTATCTTTAGCATATTTTTTTGCCTTGTCTGTAGATAATGCAGTATATGTTTGCGAGTCTAACATTTCACATATTGCAGTAACTGGTGAAAGTCCTGCAAGTTTCATTAAATAGATAGACATTTCAGTATGTCCAAGTCTACTTGATAACAATCCTTCAGAAGCAATAAGCAATGGAACATGACCAGGTGTTTTGAAATTAGAATTGAAAAGAATTTTTTTGTCACTACTCTCGTTTTTGTATAACTGAGCCATTTCAGAAATAGTAAATGCCCTTTCTTTATCTGTTATTCCAGTGAAGGTATTTTTATGATTAATTGAGATCGAAAAGGATGGTCGATCTCCATAAGGTGCAGTACCAATTATCATCTTTTTTAAACCCGTATCAAAATTTTGAGAACTGGAAAGAATTTCGTGCATATAGTCTAATCCTAAACTTGATGCAAGTGCATGATTAATTGACATGCAAATAAGCCCTCCAGCATCCATACGCATGCGTGCTATATGTTTTGGAGTCACAAATTCTGCTGCAATTACCATATCTACCTCATTTTCGCGTTTGCCTTCGTCATGAAGCAGAATAAAATCTCCTCTCCTGAGAGATGAGAGTGCTTCCTCTAAGGACATGATTGATCAGCTTTTCATTATT
>JAJSDS010000313.1 GCA_028580875.1 Nitrosotalea sp. | reverse complement strand
GCAGACATGACATCTCTTGTATAGTTGTTAAATTGTATTGGCACTTCGTGATATGCATTGTTTAGTTTTAGGGGAAGTGGAAGCATGTACATGAAATTAGATGCCTTACCATTTGGCCTTGCAAACAATGATTTTGTCAAATCAAGCATGTCAGATTCGGATGCAGGAGAACCGTTTTGCACAACACTTGTCTTGACTGTGATATTCTTGTTGTCAGTGGGATTTACAAAATCAAATCGTATTGTTTGGTTTAGGTCAGGTGTTGTGATTTGGTATTTGACATAATCTCCTGGCAGTGCACAAATCTGATTTTCTTGGCATGCAGGAGTCTGGGCTGGAACAATAGAGTTTGCAATCAATGTAGTTGCTTCACTTTGCGGAGCATTCTTTGGTAAGTTAGATGACGGACCCTGTCCATATATTATCATCACAGGAATCTGCTCACCGGAAGGCGATGTTACAGATTCAGAATATTGCGGACAGACTTTGGAAAAATCTCCCTGCTGGCAGTCATTTTCTAATGCCTGGATATAGTGTACCCATGATACTGCAACATCATCGGGCTCACCAAAATATCTCAGCGAAAAGTGGGACAGTTCATGAGATAAAATCCATGCACCTGCCCAACTCTCAATTTTTGTATCACATGAGCAAACATAGATTGCTTGCTTGCCTGTGCCAGTAATTTCATACATTCCGTAAAATCCCTGCTGCACTAGTTGCTGACCCACAGCATTGTCAGATATCACAACAGGAAGTGTATAAGTTGACAATCCAGAAAAATACGACTGGTAATTTTTTAGTGGTATACAGAGTGAGCCTTGCAGGTCATGAGATATGCCATATAGTGAAAGATATTCGTCGGTTATCACTTGATAAAATTTTAGGCTGGCATATTCCGAATCAGAGCACTTGTCATTTTCTGTGATATAAAAAACTGCATAAGAAAGGTTTGGACTGTTTTGGTTTTTTTGCTGCTGCAATATTTTAAAATCAGATACGGTAGAATTTGT
>JAJSDS010000312.1 GCA_028580875.1 Nitrosotalea sp. | reverse complement strand
ACAAATTCTACCGTATCTGATTTTAAAATATTGCAGCAGCAAAAAAACCAAAACAGTCCAAACCTTTCTTATGCAGTGTTTTATATCACAGAAAATGACAAGTGCTCTGATTCAGAATATGCCAGCCTAAAATTTTATCAAGTGATAACTGACGAATATCTTTCACTGTATGGCATATCACATGACCTGCAAGGTTCACTCTGTATACCGCTAAAAAATTACCAATCGTATTTTTCTGGATTGTCAACTTATACGCTTCCTGTTGTAATATCTGACAATGCTGTGGGCCAGCAACTAGTACAGCAGGGATTTTATGGAATGTATGAAATTACTGGAACAGGCAAGCAAGCAATCTATGTCTGCTCATGTGATACAAAAATCGAGAGTTGGGCAGGTGCATGGATTTTATCTCATGAACTGTCCCACTTTTCGCTGCGATATTTTGGTGAACCGGATGATGTTGCAGTATCATGGGTGCACTATATCCAGGCATTAGAAAATGACTGTCAGCAGGGAGATTTTTCCAAAGTCTGTCCGCAATATTCTGAATCTGTAACATCACCTTCCGGTGAGCAGATTCCAGTGATGATAATATATGGACAGGGTCCGTCATCTAACTTACCAAAGAATGCTCCACAAAGTGAAGCTACTACATTGATTGCAAACTCTATTGTTCCAGCCCAGACTCCTGCATGCCAAGAAAATCAGATCTGTGCACTGCCAGGAGATTATGTCAAATACCAAATCACAACACCTGATCTAAACCAAACAATACAATTTGATTTTGTAAATCCTACTGACAACAAGAATGTCACAGTCAAGACAAGTGTTATGCAAAACGGTTCTCCTGCATCAGAATCTGACGTGCTTGATCTGACAAAATCATTGTTTGCAAGGCCAAATGGTAAGGCATCTAATTTCATGTACATGCTTCCGCTTCCCCTAAAACTAAACAATGCATATCACGAAGTGCCAATACAATTTAACAACTATACAAGAGATGTCATGTCTGC
>JAJSDS010000311.1 GCA_028580875.1 Nitrosotalea sp. | reverse complement strand
ATGAGGTGGAAGAATCCAGCTGTATAACCATCAACAAATTGTTTTGAAAGACCTGCAACACCAAGAGCCATCATCATGTAGCCAATCTGTGATCCGGTAGAATATGCAAGAACTTTTTTAATTTCGGGATGCACCATTCCTTGCGTAGCAAGAAGAAGTGCTGTTATTGCACCAACCCATGCAATTATCTCAAAGAATTGATCCATATTGATTCCAATTGCAGCTAATGCAAAGAAGAGTGGAGCTAAACGCGCAACCAAAAATACACCAGCCTTTACCATTGTTGCAGCATGAATTAGTGCTGAAACTGCTGTAGGTCCTGTCATTGCCTCTAGTAGCCATTCATTTAGTGGGAATTGTGCAGATTTTCCTATTGCACCTCCAAACAACAAAACTGCAGCTGGAATTAGCAAGTGTTGTGCAGCCATTGCAGTAGCCCAGCTGGTATTTGCGGTCAACTCCCTAAATCCAAAGGTACCTGCAAATGCAAAGATTAGAAACATGCCAGCCAACATCATAACATCACCTACTTTGGTCATGATGAATGCCTTCATTCCAGAATGAGTTGGAGAATAATAATCCATGAGACCAAGTACGTGTCGTCCCTCTATTCCAACATGATCCTTTTTCTTGTCTTTATACCAAAATCCTACCAGTGCGTATGATGCAAGACCTACTCCTTCCCAACCAAAGAAGAGTTGTAAGAAGTTATCAGACAACACGATAAGTTGCATAGAACCTAGGAAAAATGCCATCCAGAAGAAGAATCTGGTGAGATCCTTGTCTCCTTTCATGTATCCAGTACTATATACAAAGATCAGAAATGAAATCCAAGCTACAACATTACTCATTATTACAGCAAGCGGATCGGCAAGTACTCCAGCCTTGAGTCCAATTGAGGATATCCAAGGAATTTGATTGTGAATTTCATGATTACCAAGAGCTGAAGGTAGAAGAGTTACAGCTGAGATTGCACTTGCAAGTGCAAATGCAACTGCAATCCAACCAGTTGAACGCTTGGAAGCTTT
>JAJSDS010000310.1 GCA_028580875.1 Nitrosotalea sp. | reverse complement strand
AACCTTTCTCTCAATTTGTGGTATCATCAAGATCAGTTTTTTGATCTAAAAACACTGTTTGATATGGTAATTTCATCGATTTTATGCAATAATTACCCGCTTATGGACTATTAGCCTTGACAAATGATAGAACCTCATCCATGGTAGGTGGAACCCCAAGTGGACTACTAACATACAAGGCAGCTGCGCCATTTGCAAATCCTAATCTTTCAGAAGCATCCAAGTCGACAAGATAACCAAGTAGATTTGCAGCATCCCAAACATCTCCAGCTCCTGTTACAAATTTAGGTGTCACTTGAAAGGACTTTGCAAATTCCACCTTTTGGCCATTTGACCAATATGAGCCTCTACTCGTATGAAGATCAATCGGTATCAAATACCTCTGTGCCAATTCAAGTACCAGTTTCCTGGTCTCTTTTTCTCCTGAAATTGTGCCCAATCCAGATTGTGTGAGAAGAATATTGCACTCATTCTCATTAATACATAGAGAATCCAGATGCTCTGCAAGTTTAGGCAGCATTTCTTTGAATTCTTCAGATCTAGTTTGTACATCAGCTGGATCTAGAAAATGAAAAGATGAAGGGGATTTTGAGAATACAAATTGCGATAATTGTGTTCCTTTTTTATTGCTTGCCCAATTTGTCACAATGATGGCGTCTGCGTGCGCTATTGCATTTTGTTCATCTGCTCCAAGTCTTTCAGGCCCAAAGTTTTCATTATCACCCAGATCAGAAATCATTACGTTCACAATGTTTCCGGCGTTGTTGAATTCAAGTGATGTTGTTCTTCCAGGTTTTCCATCAATTATGAAAAGTGAGACTTTATCAAATTCAGAAAAAGCTTCTTTTAGTATTTGAGAACCAGTCTTGTCTGCAATTGTTACCAATGATACAGGACATCCAAGTTTTGCAAGAGCATAAGCAACATTTGTTGCATTCCCACCTTTTAGATCTGTTTGTGGAATTCCGCGAATGCTTCCACCCAATTTACTTTTTTCTAAAATTTGATTGCTAAGATTATCTAAATTTGGAATC
>JAJSDS010000030.1 GCA_028580875.1 Nitrosotalea sp. | reverse complement strand
AATTTCAAAGATCAAGCTAAAGAGTCCAAAATATCCTGGAATAGTGGGTTTTGATGATGATGTTATTCCTGCGTTAGATCGTGCTATACTATCATGTCATGATATGATCTTGGTTGGTCATATAGGACAAGCAAAAACTAAGATCGTTCAAACAATTGCAGATACTCTACTTTCTCCAATGCCGATAATTAGGGGAAGTATAACAAATGATTGCCCTTTGGATCTTCCTCCAAGAGATTTGATATTCTTACTTGATGATAAAGAAAATCCAATGTCTGCGCCACAATTCTATGTGGATGGTGAAAGCATGAAAAAAATCCGTAACAATAAACTTGATACTCCTATTGAGTGGGTTGATGGTAAACACAGATTCAAGTATGTATTGGCAACTCCTGATATATCTGTAAAAGATCTGGTCGGACAAATTGATGCAATCAAGATAACAAAAAATGGAACAGAAATGTATGAAATCGAATCATATTCTCCAGGTCAGCTTATGCAGGCAAAACATGGATTATTTTGTATTGATGAACTGCCAGTTCTTGATACTAGAAAACAAGTGGCTCTCTTGTCTGTATTGCAAGAGGGAAGATTCACTACTGGAGCGTATCCTGTTATATTCGAACCCAAAACCGTATTCTTTGCAACTGCAAATCCTATCGATTACACACACTCTGGAAAAATAATTGAACCACTTTATGATAGGCTGAAAAGTCATATTCAAACTCATTATCCAAAATCAATTCTAGAGGAAATGTTAATTATAATGCAGGAGGCAAAAATCTTCAAGTCGTTTATTCCTATATTTGTGTTGAAAATTTTGGCAAGAATTATTCAGTCTGCTCGTCAGAGCAGTGAGATTAATCAAGACAAGGGAGTTAGTGTGAGAATGGGGATACACAGTTTAGAACTACTTGTTGGAGAAGCAGAAAGAACGCGAACTATAATTCATAACATTTTGGCAATACCTAGGCCTTGTGATATTTTTTCAATCGAACAATCTATGAAATTTGAACTTGCTGAGCTTGATGATACTTCGGAAAATCGCTCTAAAATTCTTAAAAACCTGATCTCTACTTCTATTAAAGACACATCGTTAGAATATCTAAAAGATATAGATCCATGTATCTTTGATTTGATAAAGAAAGAATTTGTTGGCAAATCATTCCAAGTTTCACAAGCAATTCTGTACTCAAATAGTGCACAAATGTCATATGATAATCAATTAAAGAACTTTAATTCTTTACTGAATTTAGTCACTACTGTATATCAAAAGATTATTTCTGATCAGGAAATCTTTGTACAAGAAACTAGGAAATATGAAATTTCCAATAACAATCTGATAATTTCAGATGATGTGCAAAGTGAGCTAAAGGCAGGTATTGTGGAACTAATACTTGATGGTCTTTGCTGGATAGAGCCGAAAATTTTGGATAAGAGAGAAGGTATGTACATTGCAAACTAATATCACTAAATTCACCTACTTTCAAAGTGACGTTGATAAATCTAAAAATCCGTCACCAGAAATATCTGATGAAAAACTACAACGGGCCCTCAAAACTATTTCTACACAAATTCTAAAAGAGAAAACACCTTCAATTAAAGACCTTGAGAATGTACTTGATGGTATGACGACAAATTCATCAGAAGATCAACAGAAAAATGATAGTCCACAAGAAATAGAAGCACGTGGTAACAGTGAACCTATGACAAAATATTTACAAAAACTTGGATATCTCAAAGATGACAAAAAATGGTTAACAAAAAAAGCATTCTTCGAAATTGGCCAAAATTTGCTCAGGGATGTTATGGAGGCAATTAATGCCGGAGGCTCTGGTTTTCATGAAACCAAAAATGTTGGTTTTGGGGATACCATACTTGATACTACTACGAAACTCGAAATGGGCGATGACATTAAACATCTTAACATACCTGCCACGCTGTTAAACTTAATCCAGAGAAAACAAAGTCAAAATGAACCAATTCGATTTCCACTTGAACTAGAATTTGATGATTTTGAAAAATTTGAAACAAAAGAAGAAACAAAAGTTGCAGTAGTTTATTGTATTGATCTTAGTTCTACCATGAAGTATTCTCTAAATTCTGGGGAGGGAACTAGAATCGAAGCTGCAAAAAAAGCCTTGTGGGCATTATATGTATTGAATAAAAAATTCTTTCCAAACGATTCTATATACATTATAGGATTTGGTTCTCTGGCGTCACTAATACTTCCTAGCGATATACCATATCTGAAGACTTATGATGCGAATGATAACTTTCTTCATTATACAAATTACCAGGCTGCATTAAGACTTGCATTAAAAATTCTGAAGAAAAGTGGCTCTCAAAACAAAAGAATCGTCATGATAACAGATGGTCAGCCAAGCGCATGTTTTGTAGATGATGATTCACAAAAGGATTCAATACTTGCAGATAAGCCATATTCTCATTTTTACAGGCCTGATGAAGCAACTCTTTCAAAGATAAAGCATGAAAAAGACATGAGTTTAGCTCTTGATACTGAATCCGTATATCTGTGCTATAGATACAAGCAAGTTGATCCTGTAGTGGAAGCAAAAACCTTGCAAGAAGCAAAAAAATGCAGAAAAGAAGGAATAGAAATTGATACTATCATGATAAGCGAAGAAGTAGAATTACTGAGTTATGTTGAAAGCCTTGAAAAACATTTGAAAGGAAGAGCATATTATATAAATCCGGAAAAAATTGATAAGGTTTTGATAAGTGATTTTATCTCTAACAAGAAAAAAATACTACATTCTAAAAATAGGTGGTAGACTTGAGTGAAAATCTAGACAAACAAAAAATGATGGAAACTCTGGTCGATCCAGACGTATCATCCATTCTTACAGAGCTTGAAGGTGGAGAAAAAGATTCTACTTATCTGGAATCTAAACTGCATCTCTCTGTAGATCAAATAAAAGATCGACTTTCATATGTAATCGAAAACAAGTTTGTTATAGTAACGCAAAACAATGGAAAAGAAATTTTTAATGTAGACTTGATTAAGCTTAACAAGATTATGGAAAATGATGATAATTTTAAAAATGTAGTAGATGGGCTAACTGAGCTAGATCAATTCCTTAACTAAGACCTGGCACGATTTCTTATGAGATACATGATACCGACTGCGAGTCCACTGAGGCCTATCACTAGTACTATGAATCCTGAGATGTCTGCTAATTCTATTCCTTGAGGATAGTATCCTATAATTCCAAGAACTTGGACTTCTCGTTGCCCTTGATTCTCTATCTGTAGAGTGTAATTTCCAGATGTTGTAACCTTGAACATTTCTTGAACAGGACTCTTTGTTATGGATCTTGTTATTATTGAAGTGCCAGTAGGATTGATTACAGTAGCTTTGATATTGTCAGTATCTTTAAAATCTGTTATCTGGATGGAATACACTCCATTTTGATTAGTATTTGGATTCATATCTTTTACAACAACCATTTGTGTCCCAACACCAAGAGTATTTTGTTGATTTGAAAGATTTTCTGAAGTTATCTGAGATTGATACGCAGTTATTGCAATTCCTGCTAACACCAATATTCCGCTTATTATTATAATTGGTTTTGGTTTTACCATGCCAATTTGACATATGAACCCTAGTTAAAACTTCTCAGTGTATTGTAGACGTGAAAAACTTCTAATGAAATTTCGTATGAATTATTCGACAACATTATCTTGTACATGTTATCATATTAACAAGTTGTATAAATTTCTGGTAATTCTTCTAGTCTTCTCTATGATCATACTCCCAATCTATTCATCAAATGTGGATGCATATTCAGATCATCCAAATCTGTTTGTCTCTGCAGAAAATAGCCTCTTTGATAATCATTTTGCAGGACCTATGATAGTACAAGTCATTGTACAAGAAGATAATACACAATTAGATCAGGCAATAGGACAACCCAATGTATCTGTTAATGGAAAACATCTTCAGATGGTACAAGGTTCTGATGGTAATTGGCATGCCTTTTTTGCTAATACTGATAGTGCAAAACAGGCTGATCAGGCAGCACTAACTGGTTCTTCAGGACAAAGTACTGATTTTGGAGTTTTTTGTTCAGGCTCTACTCCTTCCACAGTATTGGGAGTAGATGTCTCTCAAACTGACGGAGTGGCAATTCCTGATTCTGCAGGGTTATCTGGAACTACTCAGGGAACAGCAGGTTTTAACTCATGTAGTGGTACACCTACAACACCCTCCAATCAAAATAATGTAATAAGAAATCCGCCTTCTTTGAATGTAAATCCTCAAGTTCCAACAGGTCAAATAGGGATAAGCACAAACGTTTGGCCGCTCATCCAACTTTTTCAATTAAATAATAATGTCCACATAGAGTATGATCGTTCTACAGGTACGCAAAGTGTTGATCTTGATTATTCTGATATTCCAAATATCTCCTTAAGCATTGACAGAACTGGATATCCAGCAGGTTCTGATGTTTTTGCAACTATTAATGATGCTGAGCTGAATATAGATCCTACATCTCAAGATTCATGGACTTTTAATGTTGGATCTAATGCCGCAACATTTTACCAGGCCTTTGCAGAATCTGGCAAAAGTTCAAGTGGTTCTGGACTAGTGAATCTGATACCATATCTTAGTAATCTGGGATTCAAGGACAATGGAAAATTGAGCATGGATACCTCTGATGTTGTTAATCTGAAAACTAATTCTGTTCAAACAAGTTTGTCACTAACTGGAGGATACAATAAACTAGTAACCTTTGTAGAAACAGGACCACATACTGGAATTTTCCAAAGTTCATTTGCCGGTGTATCTACAATAGGAACATTATCAAATGCTCCTAGGTCTCATTCTGGGTCAATTACCTATAATCTTCAAAGCGCTTCTATTGTATCGGGTACTTCTACTGCAAGTCTTACAGTTGGTAGTGGTCAAAGCCAATTTGGTCCTGGCCAACGCGAATCTATCACCCTGGTGGATAATGATCAAAACATTAATTCTGCCCAAGTTGATCAGTTGAATGTTTTTAGAAGTAGTGCAAAAATCCCGACCTTGAAGATTGGAAACCCTGTAACACTGAGTAGCTCTTCTGACGTTAAATTTTATAATAATTCACTTTCAATCTCTGTGCCGTCCACTGTCTTTGATGCTAACTCATTGAGGTTGATAATAGATACCAAGTCTCAATCAATGTCTAACTTTCATAAAATCACACTAAATCTTGGCATATCAGCTCAAGTACTCAAGGACTTACTCATAGATACAAGTAAAACAAATTCAAATGGAACTAACTGGGTTAATTATGATCTACGATCTTTCCAACAGCAGCTTGGAATAACTTCCTTTTCCAGTACAACTATGAAATTATACTTTGGCTCTGTTAGTACATCACCAGTGACAATTGTACCATCTGGAACAATTGTGTCAGGTAATGGTTTGCTCAAAATAAGTGATTCTGCAGTGGCCTCTATAGAATCAATGTCATCAAGCCTACCGGTATTTTTAGAAATTGATTTTAACACCTCCGGTAAGATATCAAATCCAAGTGATACACAACCAATCGTATTTGATCTTTTTTCTTTTGGAACTAAAAACAATCAACTAGTAAACAATGCAATCTATCGAGCTGAATTACAGGAAACATCTGCCAACTCTGGTACGTTCTCTGGAACAATGGAATACGCCGTAATTAACCAATTAAATCAATTTGATCCTAATTTGATCAGTGGTCTTAGAACTTTTGGTAGTAATATTAAATTTCTTGTGAGCACTGAACTTACAGATGCAAATGCAATACACTTTTCAATTTTAGGTACGCAGGGGGGGACGTCAACAACAGTTACATCTCAACACAATCTTCCAACTAACACTGGTATAGTTACACTTGATTCTCCAAGTTATAGAATTGGTTCCGATGTTACAGTTACTGTCATTGATCCCGATCTAGTTACTGATGCCAATACAATTGTGACGTATACAAGTGTAAATGATCCCAACTCATCAGCTGATGATACAGTTGGAGATAGTAGTGGAAACATACTCTTGGAAGTGTGGATTAAAGGATTCAGATTTCAACATTGTACCGTAAATGGAGTTACATATGGAGGACTTGCTGCTACTGGTTTTACATTGACTGAAACTGGTCCAGGTACTGGTATATTCAAGGGAGTTTTTAAAATGCCTTCGTGGATATGTAGTAAAGACAAAACTTCTATAATATCTCCTGTAGGTGGCAATGTTCAAGCATGGTATCATGATTTTCGCGATCAATATGGTAGATCCGTTATAATCAGCTCAACTGTAGTAGTTCCTGCCAAAACACAATCTGTTACAACAAACCAATACGCGCCAAAAATTACTCTACCTGCAGTCTCGTCTACAACTCAGATCAGTGATCAATCTGGAAGACCTCTTCTACAAAGTCCTCACGTTGGGCAAACAATCAACTTTAAGGGTATGATATCCAACAAATACTATCAAAACTCCCAAAAGATTTCTTATATTGTTCAAATAAAAGACAGCAATAATAAAGTGGTTTTTCTAAAATGGTCAGAAGATAATCTCGTGAATTTATCTACCACTAATGAAAATATTAGTTGGGTACCAACATTGCCTGGATCTTATTCTGCAGAAATTTATGTGTGGAATGGCATGGATTCTTTGATTCCACTTGTAGATCAAAACCAATACAAAATTCAAGTTTTATCATAAATCCAAACTAAAAGTTATACTTGCTTTTGTATGGTGACACTGCACGTAATTCCTGTACCACTTTTTTTAATGTGTCCACAGTTTCATCTATTTCCTGTTCCGTGTTTGTTATTCCAACTGTAAGGCGTAATGAGCCTGTAACTTGTTCATGTGAAAAACCCATAGCTTTCAATACATGTGATGCTTTTTGTATTTTTACAGAACATGCTGAACCTGTAGATGCAGATATTTTATTTTCATCCAGTTTTATTATCAGATCCTCTCCATTTACTCCTAGAAAAGTAAAATGTGCATTGTTGGGAGTTTTCATATCTGAATTCCCGTTAATAGTAGTAGCAGGTATTTCCTGTAACACTCTTGAGGTCAATTTTGTAGTCAGTTTTTTGAGGTGAGATGTATTTGCATCCATGTTATTCTTTGAAAGTTCACATGCCATTCCAAATCCTACGATACTTGCTACATTTTCGGTACCTGACCTAAGTCCGCTTTCTTGACCTCCTCCTAATATTAGCGGTGATATCTTAATCCCTTTTTTGATGTATAATGCACCTACACCTTTTGGCCCGTTTATCTTATGGGATGATATGGATAGCAAATCCACTCCTAGTTCTTTGACGTCTACAGGAATTTTTCCTACTGTCTGTACTGCATCTGTATGAAAAGCAATATTTCTCTCCTTTGCAATTAAAGACATCTCTTTTATTGGTTGTATCGTTCCAACTTCATTATTTGCATACATTATTGTAATTAGACACGTGTCACTTGAGATCTCTCTTCTGAGATCTTCGGGATTTATAGAACCTTGTTTGTCTACTGGAAGAAAAGATATTCGATATCCTTGTTTTTCAAGACTCTTACATGGTTCTAATATTGCATCATGTTCAATGGATGATGTTATGATATGTTTTCCTTTTTTTTGTGATGTTATGCCTTGAATTGCTGTATTGTTTGATTCTGTTCCGCCAGATGTTATGAGTATTTCATTACTATCTGCATTGATGAGTGCTGCAATTCGTTTTCTTGCATTTTGAATTGCTGCATTTGCAAGCCTGCCATGCTTGTGTATTGATGAAGGGTTTCCGTATTGTTCTCTAAAGTATGGCAGCATTTCCTCTATGACTTTTTCGTGAACAGGTGTGGATGCAGCATTATCTAAATAGATCAATCTGTTATCACATTGAGTTTACCTGGTCTATAGCCGTTAGGATCCACTATGATAGTGTAAAATCCTAATTCATTCATGTATTGCTCTAAGATTGACATATTTTTTTTATCATCCAAAAAAGCAATCTCATTTTTGTCTACCTCAATGCTCGCATTATCTCCAAAGTCACGAACTCTTACTTGTTTTACACCAAAAAGCTGTTTGATCATGATCTCGCTTTTCTCTATTCGTACTAGCTTCTCAGCGGTTACTGTATTACCCCATGGTATTCGTGATGCTAAACAAGAGTTGGATGGCTTATCATGGATTGAAAGGCCTATCTCTCTTGATACTCTTCTCACATCATCTTTTGTAAATCTGCTTTCTACTAATGGACTCTGTACACCATTTTTCTTGAGCGCTATCAATCCTGGTCTATACTCTGAAAGATCATCAAGATTTGTACCGTCTACAATCAAACCAATGTTTTCTTTTTTTGATAGCGACAAAAGGTGGTCTGCTAATTCTGTTCTACAATGGAAGCATCTATTTTGATCATTTTTTACAAAGTCAGGATTATTGAGCTCATTATATTCTATGATCACATGTCTAATTCCTATCTCTTGACATACTCTTTTTGCAGATTCTAGCTCTTCTTGAGAGAGTGTTTTGTAGTCTGCCGTAACAGCAACAGCTTGTTTGCCCAATGTTTTTTGAGCTGCATATGCCACAAGGGCGCTATCCACACCGCCTGAAAGTGCCACTAAGACCTTTTCCTTTTTACAAAACCAATCTGTCAGATCTACAATCTGTTTCATTTTATGTTTAATCTCCGTCTTACTTCTTCTGATACCCTTTCTGATGCCTCTCTGAATGACAATGATAAAGATTTGGCAATATCTTTTACATCATCGGATTCTACTTTGAAATGCTTTACTATTTCATCATGTTTTACAATCTTACATCTTACGGTGAAATTCTTTTCTTGTATCGATATTGGTACTGAAATAATTACTCTTGGAACTATGTAACGATTAGATGATCTTACACGTACTCCCAAAGTGCCAGTTTCTGAAATAAGCATGCTGATTAACCTGTCTGTAACCGATGGATCACATATTATAGACACAAGATTTGTCGGTCTCCCCTTTTTTGTTATGCCTGTTGTAACTGTGACATCTTTTGCACCGTTTGCAATTAAATTGTCAATCGTATATCCTATTACCTCACCTGATATGTCATCAAGGTTTGTTTCAAGAACTTGAACAGTATCTGACTGAAATTCATTTGTTGATTCTCCTCTAACAATTTTTAAAATATTGGGAAAACCATCAAAGTTTTTACTCCCTGCTCCATATCCTATTGATTTCACTTTCATTGTTGGATAAAATTCTGAAGATCTGTCTGCTAAATTTACAAGCAAGCTAGCACCAGTAGGAGTAGTAAGCTCTTGTTTTGCCTGTCCTCCACAAATTATCATATTTGAACCACGAAATATCTCTAAAATTGCACTTGCAGGATTGGATACTGTCCCATGAGAAAATGTTAAAGTTCCTCCACCCACTGCTATTGGAGTTGAAATAATCTCGTCTGAAAATAATTTTAAATCATCTAATGCGATGGCAGAACCTATGATATCTACGGCGGTATCTATGCTTGATGCCTCGTGAAAGTGTACTGATTCAAGAGGCTCTCCATGTATGTTTGACTCTGCATGAAGCAACGATCTAATGCTCTCCTTTGCAAAAACTTTGGCTTTTTCAGATAGCCCTATCTTGTCTGATGTTGACAATATGCATTCTTGAATTTCAATCCCTTTTCTTTCATGATGCGTCTCATTTGCTTCTAGGATGAGATGCGTTGCGGCTGTTCCATATTTGTTAACTTTTTCAAAATCCATTTTTGTAATTTTGGAACCTTTGAGATACTCTTCCGTCAGATATATGCCATTTATGACTCTGGATTTGTTTGCACCTATGTCAATCAGAGAAGAAAGTAACATGTCTCCTGAAATTCCAGCTATCTGTGCATCAATCACAAGAACCATTATTTTCTAAACATACTGGAATGCATATAAATTGTAATTTGATTCATGATTTGATTGCAATTGCACAATGGTGAATCTGATAAGGGACAGTCAAGTTTAATTAGAGATTACATAGAGGGCCTTTTATGATTACAATTATTGGTTCAGGAAAAGTGGGTGGTGCAGCAGCACTGTTTACCGCTCTTAGGAAAGTTACAGATGAAATATTGTTACTTGATGTAGTGCAAGGTCTTCCACAGGGAGAGGCCATGGACATAAACCACATGTTGGCAGAAAAAGGGATTGATGTAAACGTAAGGGGATCAAATGATTATTCTGAAATGAAGGGTTCTGATGTAGTAGTAGTAGTTGCAGGTTCTGGCAGAAAACCTGGTATGACAAGGATGGACTTGCTGAAAATAAACGCATCAATAGTAAAAGGTGTTGTAGAAAATATCCAGAAATATGCCAAGGACTCTATGATAATACCTGTAACTAATCCATTGGACCCGATGGCATACCTTACATACAAAGTTTCAGGATTCCAAAAGAACCGGGTCTTTGGTATGGGAGGAATGCTTGACTTGTCACGTTTTACGCAATTTATCCACGAGTCTACCGGTTATTCCAGAAATTCTATACGAGGCCTTGTCATAGGAGAACACGGAGAAAACATGTTGCCACTCCCTAGATTCTCTACTGTTTCAGGGGTACCATTACATTCAATCTTACCTAAAGAGAAAATTGAGGAAATTGTACAGGGTACAAGGCAAGTTGCAGCAAAGGTGATAGAACTCAAGGGAGCAACTGTCCATGCCCCAGGTAATGCAATATCTACTATTGTGGAAGCAGTGTTGAATGACACAAAACAAGTCATTCCAGTTGCAACATACCTTGATGGGGAATATGGTTACTCTGATGTCTCAATCGGTGTTCCTGCAGTAATAGGCAAAAATGGCGTTGAAAAAATAATAGAACTAGACTTAGATTCAAATGAAAAAGAGTGGTTCAAAAAGGGAGTAGAAAGCGTCAAGAGCGCCATATCAGGTCTTTAGTACTGATTAAATTTTTAACTACAGTCCAATTACAAAATATCATTGGATCTTACTGAAATATTAAAATCGCTTGAGCTTGGAAAAATAAGCGTATCTAAAGCCAAAAAAATGCTTTCTCTTTACTCTGTTGAAAAAATAGAAGGTTTCGCAAAAATAGATGTGAGCAGAAAATTGAGGCGTGGAATTCCAGAGGTTATATTTGCTGAAAAAAAAGAACTTTCAGATCTCAAGAAAATAATTCTTACAACTACATTAAAAGCAGATTCAGTTCTAGTCTCTAGGATAAATAAAGATCATTACAAGAAAATACTGGCTTTTTCTAAACAGAACAAGCTGAAAACGCATACAGGAAAAAATACTACTACCGTACTTTTCGCTAAGAAACTAAATTCTACTGGAGGAAAGGTGGGTATACTTACTGCTGGAACTTCTGATATTGGTGTAGCTGAAGAAGCAAGACTAGTATGCGAATCTATGGGGTGTCAATGCATTTGTAGTTATGATATTGGAATAGCTGGAATTCATAGACTTTTTCCTGTGATCAAGAAAATAATACGTGAAGAAGTAGATGCAGTTATAGTAGTAGCTGGAATGGAAGGTGCACTTGCATCGGTAGTATCTTCTTTGGTAGATATACCAGTAATTGGTGTTCCTTCATCGGTTGGATATGGTTATGGGGAAAAAGGAGTTGCAGCATTAGCATCTATGCTACAAAGTTGTACTTTGGGACTATCTGTTGTTAATATCGATAATGGTATAGGTGCTGGAGCGTTTGCAGCTAATATTGCTAATAGAAGTGTACGAAAAAAATCAGGTTTTGATAATTCCAAGACTGCCTAATTCTGAGCCTATTCCATATCCTATGAGAGCAATGCCAGTCCCAAGTCCTGCCATCTCCAATCCTCCTCGTAACATGCTAATGTTGGCAATCTTTGATTTTATCGCACCAATTACAAAAGATGCGGAAAGACTAACGCCAATTGCTACAAAGAGTGGTACGTATCCACTCAGAAAGAAATATGGTATGATTGGTAGAATCCCGCCTACGAGAAACGCTCCAAACATACGAAATGCGCTTTTTAGAGGACTTCCAACTATCTCTAAATTCAATTTGAGCTCTTCTGTGAGCATTGTATCTAACCAAACTTTCTTGTCGGATGTTATCTTATTTACAATCTTTTCTAAATCCTGACCTGCAAATCCTTTTGCCTTGTAAACCTCCTCTATTTCTTTTCTCTCTGCTTCTGGAACGTTATTCATTTCCCATTTTTCACGTTCTATCTCTGAATCTAAAATCTGCCTTTGTGACTTTACTGCAAGATAATTTTGAACTGCCATTGCTTTTGCACCGGTAAACATGGCAACAATTGCTGCAAGTATGATTATGTTTGATGATACTTCTGCTCCTCCAACTCCTGCGACGAGCCCTAATGATGTGTTAATACCATCACCAAATCCAAACACAAAATCTCTTATCGAACTACTCTCTTTTTGATGTGCTTCAACATGTCGTGGTTCTACTCCACTCATTATCTGAGTATTATTCTGCCTGTTTATATGTCAAAAGTAAAAATTTTTAAAATTACATACTCAGGTAAACGATTTATATCATAGTAGAAAGAACTCGAAGAAAGGAATGGCAGGAAGGAGAATAGTTCTAACTGCAGATCGTAGCCTTATGACTAACTATAGGGGAAATTTTCTTTATGGTTTTATAGCATGTGGTCCATACGAGGTAGTCCCAGAGTGGGTATTTGATAAGGTATTCTGTCCTCCAGTCGAAACTGATCAGATAACTGGAGAAGCAAAGGTTGCTCAAGTAGGATTACGTAGAGTGGAATCTGCATTATTACAAGGTTACAAAAGGGAAGATGTGTTTATTGCAAATCCTGATTATCTTGAAAAATGTATTGGACCAGATACTAAGGTAGTTGGAATAAATGTGATGGATCCACTTGGTATGGCTCCAGTAACAACTACAATGTCTCCTGAAAAACTTTCTTACGTTGCAATGAAGTTCAAGAGAATGTGTGCCAAAATAATTCAACTAAAAAAGAAACACAATTTTCATGTTGTTGTTGGTGGTAATGGAGCATGGGAACTTGCAAAAACTGATCGAATGAAAATTCATGGAATTGATACTGTCGTTGTAGGTGAAGCAGATGAATTAGCTTTAGATCTTTTCCATGATCTTGAAAAGGGCGATGCTCCCGAGTTAATGCACTGTTTTGTTAAGAATATTCAAAATATTCCAATGATTCAAGGACCTACTGTTAATTCCCTGATTGAAGCAATGCGTGGGTGCGGTAGAGGATGTGACTTTTGTGATGTTAACAAAAGATCAAAGAAAGATTTGCCACTGGAAAGATTACAACAAGAAGCAAAAATGAATCTAAATTATGGATTTGATTCCATTTGGTTACATTCTGATGAAATGTTGCTATATGGGTGTGATAATAGGAATTTCCAACCAAACTATGATGCAATAATTGAATTGTGGAAAGGTCTCAAGTCTTTGGGTGCAAGATTTGTTGGTACTACACACATGACATTTTCTGCTGTATGTGCTGATCCAAAACTTCTACACGACATGTCTGAAGTAAATGGTATGAGTGATGAAAAATGGCTTGCTACAAACCTTGGAATTGAAACTGTGGCACCTAGAATGGTCAAAAAACATCTTGGTGTGAAGACAAAACCATTTTCAACAGATGAATGGGGTTGGGTTGTAAGAGAAGGTGCTAGGATATTGAATGAAAATCATTGGTTCCCAGCTGCCACCATCATTATTGGTTGGCCTGATGAAACTCCTGATGAGACTCAATATACTATAGACTTGATTGAAGATTTCAAGAAAACACGAATGCGTGGTCTTGTTGCACCTTTATTGTATCAAGATTTCAATGAAAAGAATTCAATGCACTTTGGTAATCTCAATGAAGCTCAGTTTACATTGTTCTGGAAATCTTGGGAACATAATCTTAGAGTCATAAATGATATAATTCCTATAATTATAAGGAACAAGACATTTGGTCCTCCTATGAAACTTGTTATGTATGGTATGATAAAAGCTGGAACTTGGGCAATAATGCGATACTTGCGAGGGCTATCTAAAGATCTGTTTAATGGCAAACTTCCAGAAGATATTATGGAAAAATACACCAGAAGTAGATCTGTGAATGCACCGTCTTATACTAGATAGATTTTTTTTCCAATGTTTTAATTGCTGCGTCTGCAATAGTGTTTGATTTTGGAGTTAATACTGCAAAATAGATCTTATCTGATCTTTCTGCAGTTTCTACATTTTTGAATTTTTTTAGGTTCATGTCAAACTCCAATAATTTTCCATCAAGTTTTCCTTTTACGTATATCATTAGATATGAATTTCCAGAAGCTGGTGTTAGAGGTATTATTGAAAAAATATACCCTTTGTATGAGTTTATAGGTAATACATTTTTCATTGGTGGGGCCATGGTTGACATTGCAATAAATATGTCCTCCGTAGACTCAAACTCCTCAAATTCGAAATCCATTGCTAGTATTTTACAGGTCTTGTATAATAATCTATGATCTGAATATATTATGTTTGTATGCTGATGTGATGATTTATCTAATTTATTTTTTTTAACATTACACAATTAAAATTTCATTATTCCACTTGTGATGTTTTTGGCATAAGATTTTTCTGAGAATATTTGTAATTGTTAAAAATATTTATCAGTGTAAAAAAATGACTAGTATCTTGGCATAAATCTTAGTCCAGTCTTTGCTGACACTGCAATAATTGATACTATTGCAATTGCAAGTACTAGAGCTGCG
>JAJSDS010000309.1 GCA_028580875.1 Nitrosotalea sp. | reverse complement strand
GAGCTTGGATTTGATCCAACCATTTTTGAAAATGCAATAACAGAGGCTCAAGAATTATTAGCTAAACAAGATATCATAAACTTGGCAAAGCTTCTTGCAAAGATCTACAACTGCTACTGTCCAGAACAATATGACAACGAATCAAACATTGAGATTCATAGGACTGTTACTACACCAGAGATAGATCAGCAATTACATGAGAAAGGACTTTCTTTAGAAGACTTTAGAATTGTCTGCACGTTTGGTACAGGCGGAACATCTGGAGGACTGAATAGATACATGTCTGAAAAATATGGCAAAAAAGCAATACACGTAGTATTTCCAATTGCAGCTCAAGATGTTGCAGGAATTAGAACAAAGAGCAAGGCTGAAGGGCTCAAGTTTTACGAACCTCAGCAATATGCTAGGCAGCATGAAGTAGATTTTGAACAGGCAAAGCGTTTGCTGAAATTCTTTGTAGACAAAGGTCATGATATGGGAGAAAGCAGTGCCCTTGCGTTATACGCAGTTATGCAGATGGCAAACTTTGGCGGTGTTGGAGGAAAGTTTGTTGTGATAGTTGCTGATGGAATACAAAAGTACAAGAAGAATCTGGAATCTATGGCAAAGAAACAGAGTCGAACACAGGTTTCCTTGGAAGAGGCTGTATCAAGCGTAGGCGATTATGATAAAGTAATCTGGATTCACACGCAGTATACTCCACGTGAGGAAGGAATAGAATTTCTTGCAAAAACTCTGGGTATTGACAAAAGCAAGATCATCGTACCAAAGGCAAGAGACGCAGAACGATTGTTAATGGCACAACAAATTCCTGAAGATTTGAACAAAGCACTTGAGGGATCTCACAAATCATTGGTTGTTTGCATGGCAGGTTATACTTCACTGAATGCTGTGCAAGTATTTGGGAAAAAGGGCATTGTAACTGAAAGTTTGACCGGAGGAATATCTGGAATTTCTCAAGGAAAAGGCAAACAAATTGCCGAATTGATAAAAATAGCTACTGAATAATTGTATCTGGTTGCAATAATCAATTTCTT
>JAJSDS010000308.1 GCA_028580875.1 Nitrosotalea sp. | reverse complement strand
CCCAGTCCATAACATCATCGAAAAAATTTGCCTTAGTTAAGCGTTTCTGAATTTGTAATTATTATTTTCATGGAATCGTTTCCTTGGTGGGCATAATCCAATGCTTTTGCAGATTCTTCAAGTGAAAACTTGTGGGTTATCAAATCTTTTACGTTTACTGTTCCTTTTTGAATCATCTCGAATGCTTCGTTGGTATCTTTTTCAGAAGCTGCATAGCTTGGTGTGATTGTAATTTCTTTTGAATACACCTTGCTCATTGCAAGTGACATGGTTACATCTTTTGTCGGGACTCCAAACAAAACTATTGTTCCTCCCTTTCTTACAAAGTCAATTGCCTGGGAAATTGCATTGACACTCCCGGTTGAAACCATTACGATATCTACTCCGCGGTTTTCTGTCTTTGCAAGAATCTTTTGGTATGCCTCCTTGTCATCTGATCTTATTGATTCTGTAATGCCAAATTTTTTTGCAAAGCCCAGCCTGAAATCGTTGATGTCCAAACAAAATATGTCTTGTAATCCATGTGCCTTGCTTAGCATCAAGTGCATCAGTCCAGTCGGGCCTGCACCAAGGATTGCAATCGAGTCACCTTTCTTGAATTTTATTTTGTTCCATGCCCTGATGCAGCACGCAAGTGGCTCTAGCATGGCTGCCTCTTCAAAACTCACATGGTCTGGCAGCTTGATTACTCCACCGTGGGATACGTTCCACTGGGGAACTGTAAACTCTTCTGCTAAACCGCATGGTGACAGGTTTGTCTCTGAATACTTCTGACACATGGTCTCATTTCCATGCGTGCAATAATGACAGGAATAGCATGGCACATGGTGGTGCGTAAAGACTCTATCACCTTTCTTGATATTGTCCACTCCCTCTCCCACTGCGGAAACTATGCCAGATGGTTCATGGCCAAGCCTCATTGAGGGTTGGCTGTATTTTCCGTATATTTTCTCCAAGTCAGAGCCGCATACCCCGCATGCCTTCATTGTAACCATGATCTCTCCCGGTCCTGGTTTTGGCGTTTCTACATTTTTAATCTGTAC
>JAJSDS010000307.1 GCA_028580875.1 Nitrosotalea sp. | reverse complement strand
ACAAAATAGAACGTTGATCAATGTTACCACTCCAAAAGTAACAAAGAATAATGGAATAGATATTTCTAAATTATCTAACATTGACTTATGTCTCTCTATAATGATGAAGGAAATTATAGAATAGAAGATCGTAATAATAACAATCCTTGTAGTGAGTTCCTTAGCAAGAGTCATCATAAGAAAACATTACAATTAATCTTAATGAATATACCTCTAGATTCATGATCGTCATAATCTCTGAACCATATACATAATAATCAGAAAAAATTGAGACTCATCGGTGTCACATGAAAGAGTCTTCAGGTACCTCTAACCATAAACCATCTTTAGATGAAATGTGGAAATTCATAGAAGGTTTAATGCGTCCCAGTGAACTAGTTTCAGATAGATCTATTTTTACATTTGATCAAGTATTTGCAATATATTCAAAGCTGGCTGACATTGATGAAATGCTCAAAGAGACTGCTCAGATTAGCATTTTAAGAAAAGAACTGAATAAAGAAAGATCACAAGAGACCGTTGTTTAGACACATTTCGAATCAAAGTTTTTCATTTATTTTGTGGTTAGCTTTTGCTAATTAGTTCAATAAATGACTCTATCTTGTGGTCTTCCTCAAGGCCCATTAACTCATTTCTGATTTTCTGTACAGGATGTAGATATTCATCATCAAATACTTGTTTTAATGCAAGGTTGAGTACATTGGGTTTTCTATAACAATCTGAAAAGGTCATATTATGATCCCCAAGTATTTGCGCTATTTTGGCGTGGTTGCTGACACCAAACTCCATCAATACCTTTTCTATAACGACTCCAACAGCATTTGCAACTAGTTTTTCACTGTCTCCCATTCTTAGTCATTGTACGGGATAGCATACCATTAAAAAGAATTGTGATATTTAGAATCATGTAGCACCTCATTTCTATAATCGTTATAATTCCAGTAACATAGTTAATCGAGTCTTTTATACGGCAAAAACCAATCATTAGTGGAACCGTGGATGTGTCTTCCTAGTGTACGATCACACCATCACTATGACACAAGTCCC
>JAJSDS010000306.1 GCA_028580875.1 Nitrosotalea sp. | reverse complement strand
ATCTGGGAGAGGACAAAAAAGACAATCATATTTGTAACACATAACATTTCAGAATCTGTAATACTTGGCAACAAAGTTGAGGTATTCAAGAACCGGCCATCAAAAATTAAAAAAGAAATTGTGATTGATTATAGAAGACCACGACTTGCAGAAGATGAGAATCTGCAAAAATACTATCATCAAATTCTTGATGAGCTAAAAAGTGAAGTGATAGCAAGATCAAAGGATGATTCTAAATGAAAATAAAAACTCTCTATAAACAAATTTTGTTCTATGTTGGAATTGTTGCAGTGTGGCAGATTGTATTTTTGACTCATATAGTACAGGAACAATTTCTGCCTTCTCCTATACAAGTGGGACAGACATTGGTAAACGAAGCATCTGATGGAAGTCTGCTATATGCAATTGCAAATAGTATGTGGAGGCTTGTAATTGGATTGATTATCGCAATCATTGGAGGTATGATTGTTGGAATATTCATGGCTAGAGTGGAGACAGCTAATCAAACCTTGGGATCTCTCATATTGGGCTTACAATCAATTCCTTCTGTTGCTTGGGTGCCTCTTGCTCTTCTATGGTTTGGTCCAACTGATGCAGGTGTGATCTTTGTTACTGTTGCAGGTGCTCTGTTTGCAATCTCTATTAACACTCATTCTGGAATCAAAAACATTCCTCCTACGTATATAGCCGCAGCCAGAAATATGGGCGCCGGTGGATTACAACTAGTTACAAACGTTATGATTCCAGCTGCCCTTCCGTACCTGATCTCTGGTTTCAAACAAGGATGGGCTTATGCCTGGCGAGGTGTTATTGCAGCTGAGATCATATTTTCTATTGCAGGGCTTGGATTTTTATTAAATATTGGTAAACATGACAATAACATATCCCAAGTATCTGGTATACTTATCATCATAATGATCATTGGAATCCTAGTTGATGGGTTTGTGTTTAAAAAAATTGAAACAAAAATTCTGTCGCGCTGGGGACTGTCTAAATAATTTCTTCTAGTCCTTTCTCTTTTTCCAAATTATTATGCTGATTGCAGCAGCTGCAATT
>JAJSDS010000305.1 GCA_028580875.1 Nitrosotalea sp. | reverse complement strand
ATTAATATTAGGATTTTTTATGTACTATTTTACAAAGTCAGAATTGTCTTGGGAAAAATAAAGTTTCTACAGTGTAGAGAGTGCAAAAAGGAGTATGAACCCACATTCAAGTATATTTGCGAAGAATGTTTTGGCCCCCTTGATGTATGTTATGATTTTCCGTCTGTAAACAAGAATACTTTCTCAAATAGGGAGCATACCTATTGGAGGTATCACGAGCTTTTACCAATTGAATCAAAATCCAATATAGTCAGTATAGGAGCAGGAATGACTCCGTTGATCAAGGCAGAAAAATTAGGCAAGGCACTTGGTCTGAATAATCTATACATAAAAAATGACTCTGTAAATCCAACATTTTCATTTAAAGACAGACCAGCAGGTGTTGCTGTGTCAAAGGCAAAAGAGTTTGGATTATCTGCCGTAGGGTGTGCGTCGACAGGAAATCTAGCATCTGCTACAGCAGCTCATGCTGCAAAAGGTGATTTTCCTTGTTACATCTTTGCACCAAGTGACATTGAACATGCAAAAATAACACAAGCACTCTCTTATGGTGCTAATTTTATCTCAGTTGATGGCACATATGATGATGCAAATAGAATTGCTGCACAGATAGGCGACAGCAAAGGAATCGGAATAGTAAACATAAACATGCGCTCTTACTATGTTGAAGGATCTAAGACACTAGCTTATGAGGTAGCAGAACAACTTGAATGGAAAGTACCGGATCAACTCATTGTGCCAGTTGGAAGTGGAGCTATGCTAAATGCCATTTGTAAGGGATTTGAAGAGTTGGAGCATGTCTCATTAATTAATCAAGTCTCTGACATGCACATGATTGCAGCTCAACCCCACGGATGCGCACCAATCGTTGATGCATTTAAGAAACATTTGTCAGAAGTAACTCCAGTGGAAACACCAGATACAATAGCTAAAAGTTTAGCGATAGGTGATCCTGGTGATGGTCAATATGTACTAAGACGCTTAAAGCAATACAATGGTTTTGCTGAAGAGTCAAACAACAAGGAAATCTTGGATGCTATATTGTTACTAGCAAAAACTGAGGG
>JAJSDS010000304.1 GCA_028580875.1 Nitrosotalea sp. | reverse complement strand
CTAGCAATGATGTGTTCATTTGGCATACTCCTGGCTTACTAGATTTTCCGAGTCTGAGATTTCGGACATTTTTTCTACTAGGTGAGAGTCTACCATGTGGAAAAATTCCGGATATACTGGAAATCTTGCTCTGAGATGAAATCCTACATCAATACATCTTGTATAGACGTCGTTGATATGAGGCCATGGAAATTCTGGATTTACATAATCTTGGGTTATTGGAGATATGCCTCCCCAATCATTTATCCCGGCAGATAAAAATGATGAATATGATCCCGGTGAAAGATTTGGTGGTATCTGGATATTCATGTCAGGCAAAATTATCCTGGTCAGTGCAACAAGTGTCTTAAAGTATCTTTCTTGTGGTGATGGACTTGATTTCATTGGTGTATCCATTTTTGGCTGAAAGTTTTGTAAAATAATTTCTTGAATGTTTTGGTATCTGTCATGAATCTCCTTGATTGCATAAATGGAATCAATCAATTCTTGAGGTGTCTCACCAATGCCAACTAGTAATCCTGTAGTCATTGGAATCTTCAATTCCCCAGCGTTTTGCAACACTTTGATTCTTGCCTTGGGGTTTTTGCTTGGTGCAAATTGGTGTGGCATGCCTTTTTCTGACAGTCTTTCACTTGAATTTTCTAACATGACGCCTAGGCTGACATTTGTATTTCTTAGCTGGCGCATCTCGTCCTTTGTAAGATTTCCAGCATTGGTATGTGGGAACAATCCTCCTGCTAGTGCAATCTCTGATGCTTCAACTAGATATTCAACAGTACTTGAAAATCCGTTTTCCTTGAGCCATGTCCTTGCTTCGTGATACTTTTGTTCTGGCCTCTCACCTGTGACAAATAGTGCCTCTGTGCAGTTGTGTTTTTTAGCAATATCTGTAAGTGAAACGATGTCTTTTTTTGACAACATTGAAACCTTGGCCTGACCTGGCTCTGACTTGTAGGTGCAATAGGTGCACGTATCTCGACAGAGATTGATAAGATTGAAAAAGACTTTTCTTGAATAGGTTACAGTTCTCCCCTTGTTTTTTGTCCTCAAAAATTGGGATACTTTGTAAAG
>JAJSDS010000303.1 GCA_028580875.1 Nitrosotalea sp. | reverse complement strand
AACTTGATCTACTACTCAGCAAAGGGCAAGGAAGCCAACATGGACGACCCATTCGGTCTTGGTGGCAAGTATTACTATCCACACCAAGCCAAGAATCCACACCACGTAGGATATTGATATGAGTCACGCAGAACACGAGGAACCCATACTTCGAACAAGCCCTGCTAGATTGGGCAAGATGCTTGCAATTCTATTGGGAATCATGGTAGTTGGTGGCGCAATATTTTTCTTAAATTATGATTATTGGAATTCATATCTTCCAACCGCAGGAAAGATCCAAGAAGGATTGGGTTCACACGCTGCACCAGTGGCAGGAACTGTAACTGCAACAGGTCAGGTTGTCGATGTAAACTTGGCGTTTATGGAATCACCGGATTTCAAAGTATATGCCTTTAATGCCTTGTCCGGTACTGATAAAAATCCTGACGTACATGCTCATGTAGGTGACAAGATTGTATTTCATGTTACAAATAAAGGAAAATCATTTCATGCATTTGCAGTAACTGATTCACCTACGGGACCAGGTCCAGCTATTGATGGAACCACGGTTGGAACAGCTGATGAGCCTATGAAACCAGGTTCATCTGGTGATGCAACATTTGTCCCATCCAAGGCTGGTACATATTATTACATTTGTGCAGTTCCAGGACATAGAGAACTTGGCATGGAAGGTAAGATAGAAGTTACCGCAAGTGCTGGTGGAAGTGCAGCGCCTTCTGGTGCTACAGTGACAGCAACTGGAAACAAGGTAGAGTTTTCAGTAACATTTGTCATGAGTGATGACTTTAAACAATATGCATTCAATGCATTACCTGGTCAACCAGGCTCTAATCCTGATATCAAGGTCAAGTCAGGTGATACCGTTACAATCCATGTCAAAAATGGCAGTAAATCATTCCATGCATTTGGAGTTGTCACAGATCCAAATGATCCATCAAGTATTGTATGGAACTCAGCATTTGGAACACCTGATAATCCTATGAAGCCAGGCAAAAGCGGTGATGTCACATTTGTAGCAGGCGCACCAGGAACATACCATTACATATGTACGGTTCCTGGACATGCAGCACTTGG
>JAJSDS010000302.1 GCA_028580875.1 Nitrosotalea sp. | reverse complement strand
TTGGATCTTATTTTATTTTCATCAAATGTATTGATATCTGGAAGTATGTCCTGTGGAACCAGCAAGATCATCAGTCTATCGTCTTCTTGCCACTGCTCATCAAATATTTTTTCAGGAATGGCTCCTATCTTTTCAGGTTCTGGGATATAGTGAAAGATTGTCTTTTCTGTTTCGTCATATCCAACAACAAGTGATGCATGCTGGACTACATCTTTCACTCCAGGAAGTATAACAATTGGAGGAACACCAATGTCTATCATTTTTTTGAGTTCTTTTAGCGTAGAGTTTACTATGACACCCAAGAGGCCATGTCTTTCTGCAAGTTCAACTCCCTCTATGAGTATGCTGCCTTTCATGTTTGGATATTTTTTTGCAATTTCTGCAGCCTCTTTTAATGGCAAGTCCACTCCCCAGTATTTTGAGACTGCGCTGACAACCAATGGAAGACAGATATTTTCTTCTTGCACTATTGGTATCTCCAATGTGTGGGTTGGATCCATCAAGGAACCAACGATTTGTACAGTATTAATTGATTCTGCCTATGACTCATTTAATATTAGAAAATTGTTCCAAAAGCAATCTTCCATCCGGACTCATCTCTGGATGAAACTGCGTCCCAAAGATATTTTTGTCATCATACCGGAATATCTCAAACTTGCAATCATCAGATGAAGCTATTTGTGTAAAAGAGGAACCAAGTGTTGATACCATATATGAGTGGCTTTCAAAGGCGTCAATTTTTCCGTTGCACAAAGGATTTGCTGTCATGACTTGAACTTTATGCAGTCCATGACGAGGAGACGCCATTTTTTTTATCGTTCCACCAAGGGTAAGTGCAAGTATCTCTGCACCATAGCATATGCCAAGCAATGGTTTGTTCTTATCCAGCGAATGCAAGATTAGTTTTGAGTTTGTCACATTCATCAGAGAGTCATTTTTTCTTCTTCCTGACAATATGAAAGAGGAATAATTGTCAAGGTTGATTTTAGATACATCAGAGAACACATGATGTTCAAAATCCACACCAAGACTTTGCATACATTCCAAAAGTGAGGAGGTGTAGACAGAGCCATTGTCTACAACTAGCAGCAACTATC
>JAJSDS010000301.1 GCA_028580875.1 Nitrosotalea sp. | reverse complement strand
ATGAAAAGTGAGGCAAAACTTCTCAAGATTGCAAACAAGGCAGGTGTTGGTCCAAAGCTTGTAGACAGCAGCAAAAACTTCTTGATAATGGAATATCTAGAGGGCAAGAAAATAACTGACTGGATAAGAGATCTAAAGGGTAGAGGAAGTGCTGCAAAGCTCAAGTCTGTCGTAAGACAAGTTTTGGAAAATTGTTACAGTCTTGATACGATTCATCTTGATCATGGAGAGCTAAGTTATATCCACAAGCATGTGATTGTAGGAAAAACTCCATGCATAATTGATTTTGAGAGCTCAAGTACAAACAGACGAACTTCAAATGTTACATCTGCAACCCAGTCAATATTCATAGGCTCTGCTCTTTCAAGTATTGTCAAAAATATCATAAAGATACCAAGCAAAAGAAAAATGATAGGCCCTCTCAAAAAATACAAGCATGATCAGTCAAGAGAAAATTTTGATGAGATACTAAAGATGTTGGGGTTGGACAAGAGTTGAGCTTACAAGACATAAAGACAAACGCACTAAAAATTTCGCTTGCAGTAATACTTTCTGCCTTTGCGGTAGAATTTTTGATTGGAGTTTCTTCTAACAGTCTTGCACTTGTCACAGACAGTGTTCATGCAATACTTGATTCTATTGTAACTGTAGTCTTGCTTGTTGCAGCAAAATGGTCTACAAAACCACCGGACAGAGAACACACCTATGGCCACGGAAAAATTGAGACAATGGGAAGTTTTGTTGCAGGAATCATAATTCTTATAATTTCATTGTTTTTTGTTTACGAGTCTGTATCAAGATTCCAAGAGCCAAAACCCCTTGTTGTGCCTGGAATTCTTGCAATAATAGCAGCAGTGTATACCTTAGGGTCCATCTTCTTTAGGATTGTAATCCTGAGAAGGGCTCTGAAGAAAACAGATGGTTCCACGCTTAGGGTGGACCTATATCATGCCCTTATGGACATGGGTGCAACCTCTGTTGCTCTAGTAGGAATTGTGTTTGTTATCATGGGATTTTACCAGGGTGACAACATTGCAGCACTAATCCTTGGAGGCTTGCTTGCTACACTAAGCCTGAAGCTAATCCACAAGAGTGGCCTTGAGCTAAC
>JAJSDS010000300.1 GCA_028580875.1 Nitrosotalea sp. | reverse complement strand
ATTGATTTGTGATGTTTATTGGGGAAAAGACAAGGGTAGACTAGAATCAGATCCAAGAGGCATTGCACAAAAGGCAGAAAAGTATCTTAAAACTCAAGGTTTTGACAATAGCTATTGGGGTCCCGAGGTAGAATTCTTTGTATTTGACAAAATTACATGGGATGTACTTACTCCATACAAGGGTCAGTCATATTCAATAGAATCAAAGGAAGCACCATGGAATCAAGAGGGCAAGGGCTATCCAATGGCACTAAAGAAAGGATACTATCCAAGTACACCAGCTGATACTTTAACAGAATTTAGAAACGATTGTGTAGAGTGCTTAAACGAGTATTTTGGAATCTTATGTGATAATCATCACCATGAAGTAGCTACTGCAGGACAATGTGAGATCGATATACGATATGATAACCTGGCAAATGCTGCTGATGGAGCACAGACATACAAGTATGTCATAAGAAACATTGCTAAAAAATATGATAAAGTTGCAACCATGATGCCAAAACCAATTTCAATGGATGCAGGTTCTGGAATGCACACAAACGTAAGCTTGTGGAAAGATGACAAGAACATGTTTTATGATAAAGATGACAAGGAAGAGATCAGTCAAGTTGCAAGATATTACTGCGGAGGAATCATGAATCATGCAAGAGCATTGTCTGCAATTGTCGCTCCAACTACAAACTCTTACCACAGACTAGTTCCAGGTTATGAGGCACCAGTGTATATTGCATGGAGTCCAAGCAACAGATCAGCAATAATTAGAATTCCATCTCACTTTAAGGGAGAGAAATATTCCAAGATTAAGAGAATTGAATTTAGAGCACCTGACCCATCATCAAATCCATATCTAGTATTTGCAGCAGTACAGGCAGCAGGATTAGATGGAATTAAGAAGAAGATGGATCCTGGTGACGCAGTATATGAGGATATTTACAAGATGACAAAAGCTCAACGAGCTGCAAAAGGAATCAAGGACTTGCCTGCAACTTTGGGAGAGGCGCTTGATGAATTAGAGAGTGACAGAAAATTCCTCTTGCCAATATTCTCAAATGAGACTATTGACAGAATAATTGAGATAGAAAGAGCAGATGATCATGAGATTTCAATAAGAC
>JAJSDS010000002.1 GCA_028580875.1 Nitrosotalea sp. | reverse complement strand
TCATTATATTTTTGAATGAAGTAATGATATCATGAGCACATCGGACAAAGAATACACAACAAGCAGAAATCTACAGCCATTGCTTGCATGGACAATCATCTTTGCAATCATAGGTGTCATGATGACAGCTGTCTGGCCTGTCTGGAACCTGGTTCCGCAATACGTCACTGAACAAGTCAAGGTTGTTTCAGTGGATCAAAGTGGAGTTTGGGCAGATACGCAAGACAACTACTTGGTAAAGCTGACTGGTTCTTATCACAACGTTGCACCAGGAGACCACATTATGGGAACTTATGATGTCAAAATAAAGCAGAGAACGCACGCATTTCTTCCATAGAAATGCAATGTGAAATATGGTTGCCTGGCAAGCCCTTTGTTTTTTATTATTCTGAAAATCGTAGAGCAAACATGTTCTTGTCATATTTTACATCAATTTTCTTTTGAAATAGTTCTTCAAATATCAACTCCAAGATTGTTTTATTGTACAACGACCAGTTTTTACCAAGATCATGCTTCATGACAAAAGTATGTGTGCCGTCGTCACTCATATGGCTGACATGTACAGAAGAGTTTAGCATCTGCATCTCAAACCAGTCCATGAATGAGTTTAGATTAATCTCTCCTTTCATGAACAGTGCAACATCTCGCATCTCGTCCTTGCCCATAGTGCTTGCAATTTCTATTATTTCTTTTTCCTTCAAGTTTTGGAAGATCTTGACAAACACTGGTTTATTGAGGCTGACCAGCCCTACTCTTGGTTGATAAATGTCCCACTCTAGAAATCGTTTCAAGGCCTGAGTTGCAAGTGTATTAGTTGTTACTTGATGATTCTTTGCTTCTTTCTGAAGTTTTTCTATGATCTCAGTATCAAATCTAAATGTTATAGTTGATGTTTTTTTCTTGCTAGTTATTTCTCTCATGGTATGACGAATCCTTTTGTTATCTGAAAATGATAAACTTGTCGTATTGCTAGTGATTGAATCAGCATTGTCTTACAATGTATACTCCCATGATTTATTCTGGTTTCACCAATACAGTACATGGTAGAAATAAGAGTCAAGATACAGATTGACGCACCAATAGGAAAAGTCTGGAATATCATATCGCAGGTTGATAATGATTCCGAATTTTGGAACCTTACCAAATTGCTACGAAATACCTCGAAGAAGGAAAATGAGATAGTTCGTGAGATAATGCTAGACAAAATCGACAAATGCAGCCAGACAATAACTTTCTTGCCAAAAGAATCAGTTCACACACAGTGGACAAAAGGAGTGATTACTGGAACAAAGGATATTTCATTGACTGTGCTTGGAAGTTCAACGCTTCTAGAAGCCAAGATGAATTACACAATTTCCGGTCCGTCTCGCTTCTTTCCTGGAAAGTTAAAAGAAAAACTGCAAATTGAAGCAGAATATGCGTTAGACCTGATCAAGGAAAAATCAGAAGGCAGACCACATGTCATCCCAATGGAGCCCAGAAAATTCTGGGCAGACATGATAAGAGGCTAAGAAATTACCTTCCTTTTTATTTTTTGTTGCCCTTGACCTGAAGAGAGTTGGCCTTGGTGTGTAACTACATGTAGTAAGAGTGTTGCAATAGTAACCAAAGTTAGAATGCCAAGTAATACATTGATTGTTTGGACTTGATTGTTGTCACGGATTGTTGATACTGATTTTACGATAAACAGATTGTACTTTTACCAAATCAGATTCTTAGACGTTTGTACTGAATGATCTTCGTATTTAACTAGCAAATTCCATTACCATCATTGAGAATGTCCAAGATGTTATTATGTTTCAGAAACTCATGACTAGTATTGAACAAAATAGTGTGGAAATGCTATAGGTGTAATCTGACATTCATTGAAGAAAGTACAATGGATTTACATAAAGAAATTTCTAAACACTCTAGTAGGAAAATGGAGTCATGTAGCGCATGACAACAATACATGTGCCATACATGTGTAATAAATGCGGAAATCAGTTTGATATAATTATGAAGCATGGAGAACCAATCATGTCAAGAACTTGTCCCAAATGTAGCAATATTGTAAAGGGACCATCGCTTTAGATGGAATTAGGCAATAAAACATGGGATTTAATACTTCAAAAAATTATTTCGGTGGTATTACTACTTGTTTTCCAATGCATAGATTCAACAACATGGAAGAATCTAACCTCTACTATAATTACGCATTAAAATGGTTTAATTTTACATCCAAATACAATTCTGCACTTTTCGAATCAATTGCAACTGCATTTGAATCATTTCTGAGTGTAAAAAATGACACCGTTAAAAAAATTCAGAGTACTATTAGTTTCTCTTTTGATTCTACCCTTGAGAGACTTCTAAATGAAAATACCATGGCAGCAAGCATGACAGATTACATTGATTCATGGCTTGAGTTAGTTAATCTTGCAGATTACAAGGAACTCACTAGAAATTTTCACAATTTTATATCGTATGCAAATCGGGTGCTAGAACCTCTAAGAGATAGCATCAATCGAACACCGTCAGAGATAATTGAGATGAGAGGTAGATTCCATCTTCTCCACTATAAATCAGATTTTCCCTCTAAATACAAAACTCCACTTCTTATTGTATACTCGCTTATCAACAGACATTATATTTTAGATCTTTTGCCAAAGTCTAGTGTCATAAAGAATCTCCAGAGTCAAGGTTTTGATGTCTATGCAACAGACTGGGAAACTCCTGCATCATATGACAAGGATCTAAGCCTTGCAAGATATGCTGAAGAGTATGTTGAAAATGCAGTAGAAAAAATCAAGGAAATTACTAGTTCTGATAAAGTTTCCTTGTTTGGCTATTGCTGGGGTGGACTTTTTGCCCTAATCTATTCTGCAACAAATCACGATAATGTAAAAAACCTGATATTGCATGCTACTCCAGTAGATATTGAAAAGCAAAAAACAACTATAGAAAACTGGGCTTCACACCTAAATGCAGATAATCTAGTAGATACATTTGGAAACGTTCCGGGATGGCTTTTAAATTTTGCATTCTTTTTGAGAAATCCAATCGAAAACATACTCAAATATCCCAAATATTTTAGCGAGCCCAGAACACTTGATGAAATCATGCAATTTTTCACAACTGAAACTTGGCTTTATGACAGTACGCCAATAATAGGAGAAGTGTATCGCGAGATAGTTGATCAAATCTATAGACAGAATCTACTGATAAAAAATAAGATGAGAGTTGATGCAGATATCATCGACCTGAAAGATATCACAATACCAGTCTTGAACATTGTAGGCACAAAGGATGATCTTGTTCCTCCATCATCAAGCAAAACCATAATGGATGTTATAGGTAGCTCTGATAAAAAACTGATAGAGTTTCCAACGGGGCATGTTGGGCTCTGCATTAGTCAGGCAGCTCATGAGAAGTTGTGGCCGGAGGTTGGCAAGTGGCTTGCTCAAAGATCATGATGATTCCAAAACTGAGAATTGTTGAAATAATGAAAAATATTAAGAACCATCATACAGGTATACTGTCAGAATGACTCTGAAGTGTCAATGCAGTGAATGCCACTGCAATTCCATCGTTATGACACCTGAAAAGGATGGAAAATACATTTGTTCAATTTGTAGACTTGGTAAACATCAGCACAAAGACTAGACACATTATCAATTATGCCATTTGGTACTGAAGATAGTTACCATAAACTACCTAAATTCCATTGTGAGCGCATTACTTTTTCGGTACTTGGAGGGTTCATTTCATAATAAATCTATACTCGTACTTTTTTGTAGAAATATTTTTTCATAATTTCAGCTGACATGATATAGGCCGCAATTATGACTGCGATTATTCCAAGAAACCATGTTGGAGGTAACACGAATTCAAATACGTTACGAAATACAGTCAAAGGAAGTAACAACGTTACTGATATAACCGCAATGGTGGAAATCAGAAGGTGTTTTCCCGGCCTACTTTTAAAAAATGGTTGCCTAGTACGAACAACTAATACAATAAGACAAGCAGAAACTACAGATTCTAAAAACCACGCGGTTCTAAACTCATCTACAGTTGCACCTATTGCCAACAGCGTTCCAAAAGTAAGAAAATCAAAAAAGGAGCTCAAAATCCCAAACATCATCATGAATTTTCTGATAAATTTTATGTTCCAGCGATGCGGCCTGCTTACCAACTCTAAATCTACATTGTCTGTTGCGATTGTTGTTTCAGGTAGATCCGTGAGTAGGTTAGTAAGCAGAATTTGTTTTGGCAACAAGGGAAGAAATGAAAGAAAAAGAGACACGCCTGCCATGCTGAACATATTTCCAAAATTTGCACTGGTGGCCATGAATACATATTTGAGAGTATTTGCAAACGTCCTTCGACCCTCTTTTACTCCTTCAACAAGTACATCCAGATTTCTTTCTAGCAAAACAATGTCTGCCGATTCTTTAGCAACATCAACAGCACTGTCAACCGAAATGCCAACATCTGCAGCATGAAGTGATGGAGAATCGTTTATTCCATCACCAATGAAACCTACAACATTTCCTGAAATTTTTAATGCCATCACTATGCGTTCTTTCTGATTTGGTTCTACCTCTGCAAAAATATCTACGTTATTTACTTGTTGATACAATGCCTCATCACTTAGGTGTGCAAGTTCTATACCTGTGAGAATTTTTGAATTTGAAAGACCGACTTGGCTACCAAGACTTGATGCAACCAATTTGTTATCTCCTGTTATGACTTTCAAAGAAATGCCCAAATCTTTCAGGCTCTTTATTGTATTTGCTATCCCATCCTTTAGTGGATCGTGTAACACCAGAAAACCCAAGAAGGTCATACTTGTCTCGTCAATTTTTTTTATGACTGCAGAATCAATTTCTTTATAGGAAATCCCTAAAACACGAAGGCCTTGTTGACTGAGTTCTTCAAATTGTTGAATTATCGATTCTTTTACTTGATCTATCTCAATAATCCCTTGTAGAGTCTCTGCAAATGAGCAAGTAGGAAGAATATTCAGTAATGCACCCTTGCTAATCATCACATGTTTATTTTCTTTAGAAATCAGTACAGTTATTCTTTTACGATTAAAGTCATATGGAACTTCGTCAAGCTTTGCACAATTGCTAAGATCAAACTTTTTATGGATTCTAATAGCCTCGTCTATTGGATTTGTAAAACCTGTTTCATAAACTGCATTAAGATAAGCATAAAACAACACTTTTTCATTTTCTGCACCGCTTGTATCAAGAAATGATCTAATCTTTACTATTCCTTCTGTCAAAGTACCAGTCTTGTCGGAGCAGAGAATATTCATGCTACCAAAGTTTTCGATTGAAGACAGTCTCTTTACAATCACCTTTTGAGTAGCCATACGCCTTGCGCCATGCGATAGGTTAACACTAATTATAGCTGGCAGTAACTGAGGGGTAAGCCCCACTGCAAGTGCCAAAGCAAAAAGAAGAGATTCTAAAACAGGTCTTGAAAAATAAACATTAATTGCAAATATTGCAATTACTAGGACCAATGTTACTTGCATGAGAAAATAACCGAATTGTTTTATGCCTCGCTCAAATTCTGTCTCCGGAACGCGAAGTCGTAATCTGTCTGAGATATTTCCAAATTCAGTCTGCTGTCCTGTCTTGACTACTAACGCTTTTCCACTACCGCTTACTACTGATGTTCCCATGAAAAGGGAGTTGGTTCTTTTTGAGATTTGAGTATCAGATGGAACTGTTCCGATTATCTTTTCAACTGGATATGTCTCTCCTGTCAATACTGCTTCGTTGATAAAGAGGTCTTTTGATTCCAAGATGGCACAGTCTGCAGGGATTTTACTGCCTGCAGAAAGAAGGATGATATCGCCTGGTACAATATTCTCAGATGGAATTTCTTTTTGTATCCGAGATCTGATTATTGGTACTGTAACACGAATCATTGCAAGTAATTTTTTGACTGAGTTTGAAGCCTGACGTTCTTGCCAAAAACCCAACAAACTACTCAAAAATATAATTACAAATATTATCAGTGCATCAGTTGAATCAAACAAAAATAATGAGAGTACTGCTGCACCAAGAAGAATAAGAGTAATTGGGCTTTTGAATTGTCTAAGGAAAAGAACAAACCCTCCAGATCTTTTCTGTTTTTTCAGTGAGTTAAAGCCATAATGTTGAAGTCTTGTTTCTGCTTCTTTGTCAGTGAGGCCATCAAAAGAAGTATTGAGTTTTTGAACCAGGTCTAGCGATGGGATATGCCAAAATGCTTCTTCAGTTTTTTCTAACGACATGGTTTCTTGATTATATGTGATTCAAAGCCAAAAACATTTCAAATTATTTTATCAACATTACTGCAACCTTTGACTTGTGCATCACATAACTTGAAACACTTCCAAGAAAGATCTTCTTAAGAGCACTCAAGCCTCTGGCACCTATTACAATAACATCGATGTTGTGCGTATTGGAATATTCCACTATGGAATACCCTGGGTCTCCTGTAAGTATTCTGCTGTAAAATGGAACTGCATTTTTGACCGCAAGACTTTTTGCAAAGAGTATGAATTCTGGAGGAATATCTTCTTCTAGTTTTTTTTGCTTGAGTTCTTTTCTATGTGACGTGTGTACTACGTGAATGACAGTTAGTGATGCTTCATGTTCTTTTGCAAGGTGGATTCCAGTCTTTAAACCTCGTATGGAATTTTTTGAACCATCCAATGGTACCAAAATCTTTTTGATTTTTTGTCTTTCAGACATTACCTATCTGAGGTAGTAGAAGTATTACTGGTTTACTATTGTTTTGAAGTAGTGGATCGGGCCGGACACGCTACTATACAGTTCATTTTTGCGTTCCATTCTTTTCTGTACTCACTAGTAGCTTGATTTGATCATCATAATACGTGATACCAGCTTGTGGTAAAATATGGTTACTAAGGAGTGTGATAGCATTATTGGCATATGGTCCATATCGTGTAGGAATTCCATCATAGATTTCTTCTCTGTGGTCTTGAAATTTGATATCAAGTGTTGTCTTACCGCCTTCAATAGTACGTGCCAGTCCTTGAGGAAATGCAAAAGTGACATTTTCAAACTTTTCGATTGTACCGTATTTCAAATCATCAATTGAATATCCTAGAGTGGTTTGGTAATACGTCCGGTTGTTAATTGTTACAATAGACATTTCGTCTTTGTCTATTCCAACATAGGAAGAATTTGTCAGTACAATTTTTGGACTCATGTGAAGATCTAATGGAGGTCTTATCCACTTACCTCTCTCTGTTAATTTTGTGATAGTGTATGGTTTCATACATGATATGGTCTTGTTATCTGGGTGTATTACCACATCAAGTCCGACACTGCATGTCACATCTTTTGGCAACATGCCAACTTCAATTTGTTTTAAGGGCGGTAATTTTGCAATTGTGATATCATTGCAGGATGATGTAATATTGTCACCGTGATATGGGGAAAGGATCAATCCATTTAGCCCATATTCAATATCTATTTTTGCATATGTATAAAATGGAATATTGAATAAATAATAACAATCATCGCTTCGAGAGTATGAGTCAGGATAAGGTGGAGGATGGGTTATTGTATTCAGCAGTTGTTTTCTTGCATCCTCAGTCATGGGACTATCAGGATGATAATATGACCAAGAACCAAAGCCGTTTATCAGTATGAAAAAATCTCGAACATTAGGATCTAAATTAGTATAAGGCATATTTCTTGGAAACTTGATCTCAAGTAATCCTCTGTTATCAGTATTTGCAGTAACCGAAATACTTGTAGAAGTTCCACTAATCGATTGTAATGTGGCATTTGTCACACGATATTGAACCACGAATATCTGATCTGGTTTTGGAGGATATGCATGGGTGAATTTTCCTAAAAGATATAATTTGTGCCATTGGTTTGGATTTGCATTATCGGCAAAGACATTTCCATTGCACATTAAAACAGAAACAGTTAGAACAACAGCAATTGAAAGACACCAAGTTTTCATTTTCACATGTACTGGACTAACATATAATAAAAAATTGTGGTAGGATTCTTCTAGTTTAAAAAGATGGATCGGGCCGGACATGCTACTGTACAGTGCATTTTTTGGTTCCGTTGTGCCTAATTTTCCGTTAGAAGATTATCACTGCTATAAGTCATATCAAAATTTTTCGTCATGGAGATCTAAACGTACAGTCACCTCTAAGAGTAATTTTTCCAACACGTGGATCATAGATATTGGTAAAACCTTCCGGTGAACTAATAGTTCGAATTGCCGCAAATGCTCGGATATTGGCATTAGGGAATGCTTCTAACAGTTTATTTGCTGCACCAAGTAGAGTGGCCCTCCGTGTTACCACATCATCTATCAAAAGAATTTCAGGAGGTTCAAACAGTATTTTTTCTACTGTCAGAGAATCATAGTGAGCAATAGCTTTTGGTCGATTTACAGCTAAACTTGTAGCAGACTTGGGCAAGGGTTTAACACGTTTAAGACATTCCACTACTTTTGTGCCAAGACCTTTCTTAAATAACGCATTTGCCAAACGTTGAGGAACCCAAAGAGTTCCAGTTCTGTTAAATGAGCTATTTGGAACAGGAACTAAAATTGGATTTACGTTGAAGAAATTTACAAAAGGAAGTTTAATCATCTCGGTCGATAAGTTTTCTGCAATATAATCAGACATCAACATTTGATTTGATCCTACTGTCACATACTGATCATTTTTGAGTGCCATAGTTATAGTTCTGGAACGACATTGAGCATCGGAATTACCTCGTGGTGAATATGATAAAAGAGACCCAAATTCAATTTCGGAAAGATGCATGATATTTCTTACTGGAATACATCAAGAATTTCAAGATGTGATGGTAGAATTTCAAACATATCCCAAGGATCTGAAAGTTCCATTGCCCCATATTGTAACATTTTTTCAGGCCAGATTAATTTGGTATTACTAAAGATGGATTTCCAGATAAATAATGGCCTCCCCAGTCGAAGTGCTTCCCACCCTTGATGTAATGAACCACTAGTGTCACCAGCTTCTACAATTATTGTAGCATCAGAGATTAATGCCATTGTTCTATTTCTAAGTACAAAATCTTTTGGAGTTGTAGGATGACCGATTGAAAATTGCGAAATGACTAGATGATTATTCATAATTTCTTCTTGAAGTTCAAAGTTTTTTTGTGGATATACTTTGTTTAACGGAGTACCTATCACCGCAACGGTTTTGCCTCCAGTTGCAATAGCAGCCTTATGAGCAGCAGTGTCTATACCCTCTGCCAGTCCACTAACAATCACAGTTTTATTTTCTGCCAAAGTTTTTGTTATTGTTTGGGCTGCTTCAAGTCCTTTTGTTGACGCCTTTCTAGAACCAATTATTGACACTCTAGGCCTTGGCAATGGAATTTCCATGGGCCCCGCTATATGAAGTATTTTTGGAGCATATTTTATTTCTACGTCATTTAATGTACGACCAAGTAGATCCTTTACAGATATTGAAGAATATTCTAATTCTTTGAACATTCCCATTACACTACTTTCTGTAACATCGTTATAATACTTTCATAGAGTGTTTTGCTGACAAAGTTATTACAAATAACAAACCAGCGATCTAGAGATCAGAATTATGATCGGGCCGGACACGCTACTGTACAGTTCATTTTTTGGTTCCATCCATGCCTAGAATTCTATAGAATCGAATATTTGTTCCATTCAAGACCAAAATCAAACTTCTTACAAATCATGTCAATTTTGATTTTTTATTTTGCCTTCCAAGAAGTCTCTTTGAAAACTTTGGCTCAGTTATGGATTTCTCGCGGTCAGCAGATTTTTGACTTTTGGATTTTATCTTTTTTCCTTTACCCATGAAGTTTAGAACTTGAACTAAAATTTAAGGAAGACGTACGATTTTCAGATGTGATGGTTATTCTTCATCTTCTGTTTCTCTAGCTTCTTCTTGTTCATCTTGCTCAACTTGCTCTAACTCGTGAGTTTCTTCTTTCATTTCTTCTTGTTCGGATTGGGCTTTCTCTTTGGTTACCTCTTCACTTTTGGTTTTACCTTGAAGGGACCTCGAAAATTTCTTGATCATTTTAACTTACACTTGCCTCTGCAATGAGAAAGTCTTTCATGAAATTCGTGTATCTTTGTTGAACGGCTTTGACTATGCGTAATGTCATCTCTGCCTGCTTGTTGCCTTGATTGTGGGCATCAATAATTTGGTTGTCAACATGTAATAAGAAATCGAGTTTTTTTATTACTTGATTTGCCGATTTACAATAATTTTTGTTTTGTGAGTTATTTGTCATGCAATATTTGTGTGATCATCACACTTAAGGTAGATCAATGTCCTATTCCTTGTAATTAGGAAGACTGTTCAACAATGGAATTACTTTGTCCGTTTTTGGCTGTAGTTCATACTTATCGTTTCTTTTATCTACATGCATCAGAACATATCCAAATTCCTCATCAGTCCAAAGTGCATAAATGGGTTTTTCAGATTTGTCACGCTTGCCCTGCTTGATTTCATTAAAGATTCTACTCTGAGTCTCGTATACATCTTTTAAATCAAGATATGAATTTTTACCATATTCATTAATCCCAATTCCAACAATTTCTGAGCCTTTTCTCTTAAGGGATGTTATTATTCGTAAACTCATTACTTTGCATATCTTTTACACGATATTATATACTGCGTAAAATGCCACAATTGATAATAATCTACTTCAAATAGTGCTAGTTTTTTATACCAAGAAATTTTCCCATTTATCAATACTTACTAAAAAATGAGGATCAGGTTGTATTTTGTTCTGCTACAAGAAAGTCTTGTAACAAATTTGTATTCTTCTGCTCTACAGCTCTGAGTATTTGCAAACTTATCTCTGCTTGTTTATTTCCTTGTTCATGCGCACCATCAATATACTCACTAATGCGTGTCAGAAATAGAAGTTTTTCAATCAGTTGTTTGCCCATGTTGAAATGATTTCTGTTTTCAGATGTATATTCCATGCTTAGTAAATAGCCCTCGTCTCTAATATACTGGCGTTAATCTTTGTAAATACAATTATTTTAACATAACAACACTGATTGAAATTTCAACAAGGGGAAAGAGTCCTATCGTAGAACTGCAGTGATAATTCCCGCTCCAATTAATCCACCAAGCATCATGAAAAGAAGATCAAATGCGACGACTTTTTTAAATGATGTATGTACTTGTTTTTTCCAAACTGATGTTTTTGTCATTTTGTGTGGACCAATAAAGGACAAGAATTCAATTTTGCCTATTGGTTTTGTAATTTTGTAATGATTCAGATTTTCGTTTATTCTATTCACCTCTTGCTTACGTGATGGTATGACTTAAGGAAACATGACCAAAATAGGATGCGTCAGACTCATTTGTAGCTGTAAATGCCAACTGAAGCTCGGTTAATAGCAATGAGTGTGTAATATAATGCGGAGGAATTAAACATGAAACAAGAAATAGAAACAAAGTATTTTGATGATAAATCCAGTCCGACATTTTCATTTATTATTTGTGAACCTGAAAAAGAAACACTCGTAATTGAAAAACTTCGAACACTCAAAACAGTCAAAGAGATTCATCAAACGCATGGGAAATACGACTTGATAGTCAAATTGGAAAATATGACTGAATCAGAACTGAGAGAGTTGATACATGATGAAATACAAGATATGACAGTAGTCAAATCTGTCATGAATCTGACATCTGTATGTGTAGCATAAATACAAGTGAAGCCAGGCAATTATGACATTATCATGGTCTAAAAAAGTGACACATGTTTTTCTATTTTAAAAAGGGATGGACCGGGCCGGACACGCTACTGTACAGTGCATTTTTGCGTTCCACCGTGCCTAATTTTCTATTGAAAAGTAGAGTTTTCATTTTACTTACTCACAAGTAGCTTGATGTTGTCATGGCATATGGTAATTCCAGCTTGTGGAATTGTATGGCTACTAAGAACTGTGACCGAATTTACAGCTAAATGTGGTCCATATTGTGTTGGTATTTGGATTCCGCTTATTTCTGTAGCAGAACCATTTTGAACTAGTGCTTTCCCGCCATAGATTTCCTCAGAACCATCTGGGAATGTCATATCAAGCATCAAAAAGCCACCACCAGGAGTGCTCAGGCTTCCTTGAGGAAAAGCAAAAGTTACATTTTGAAATGATACTGATGTTCTCTTTGGTAAATTGTATGCTGAATAGCTAAGCGTGGTTTGATAGTAAGTCTGATCGTTGATCGATACCGTGCCATTGTCCTTGTCTATTCCATCATAGGAATAATCATACAGTGTAATCTTGGGTTTGGCAGCAGGGTCATGGTAATGAAGGATTGCCCATCCACGTGATACAAGTTTTTTCACATTATCCGGCTTGACACAAATAGGTGTTTGATCTTCTGCTTTGAAAATCAACTGCAATCCTTTCCAACAGGTAACATATTCTGGTTTTATGCCTTCTTTGAATTGTTGCATGGGAGACAGAGGAACTGCCTCTAATTTCACACCGCTAACATTGTGTTCTACCTCTACTGTAGTTCCCAAAAGACTGTTGTCAAAAATGACATCAATCTCGTACGTGCCAGCCTTTTTTGGAATAAAACTTGTGTCCACTGTCTGGTGCCCGATGCACGGTTTTAGTTCTACTTGCTTTGTTACATTAGAAAGCAGTTCACCGTTAGTTTCATTTTTTACATCAAATTCTACGTCAAACGTTTTTGTGGTGAAATGTCTGTTCCAAGTGTCATAATGCATCAAAATGGTATCATCTACCCTAAACAAGTTTGGTATTCCTGTTTCCACACGTAGTGGCGAATATGCAGGTAGTGCTGAAAATCTAGTATCCTGTGAAAGAGAAAAGTTCAAGTCGTCTTTCGTAGGTGCAGGATCACATAAGGAATCAGTAGAATGTGAAAAATACCATGCGACATAATTTCCATTCTCATTTTTCAGATACAGTAAGGCGTTTTGTCCAACATCATACACTGTATCAGGTGCTAGACCTCGTTCTACTAACGTCTTGTTTGTACCGTCTGCAATCACTGTTATGATATCTTGAGTCTGTGGATTTTTCAGATATTGTTCCACCTGAATATGATATTTCATTTGTGTCGGAGAATAAGGTTCTGCAGTGAGTACTTTGCCTATTAGAACAGTATCAGAATTGAAATATTCAACTTGTGGTGCAATGGGTGGTATGCCATATGCATGCAAGGTTATCAGACATGGCATGACTGCAAGAAAAAGTATCATTGGATACAAAATTTTCATCTAGTATGCGTACTGGACAGACATGGTTTAAAAAATTGGTGTAGAATTATTCTAGTTTGAAAGGGATGGATCGGGCCGGATTTGAACCAGCGACCCCCGCAGTGTGAGTGCGATATCCTAACCAGGCTAGACTACCGATCCAGATTTATTTTTCAAAGTAGGATTATTTAGTTCTTGAATTTCTCAAGTGATTAATCAATTCACATTTTGTTGCCACAAGATGTGCAAAACTTTGCCACATTTGATACGGTCTTTCCACAAGATGTGCATTTGTTTCCAGTACCTGACATTGTATTCATGACTTCATCTCTTCCAGGCAGGGTTTTTGCCGAAATAAACGAGGTAATAGTGTTTTGAGGACCAGACTGTATCTTCCCAGATACCAATCCAGTTGAAGATTGAGAGGAAGCATTATTCATTCGATTTAATGCCTTTTTTATCTCAAACATGGCTTTTAGTCCCAGAAACTCTAGTGCAGAATACTTGAGAACTGCATCAGTCATACCATAGTAATAATCCCGTTCTGCTAGCTTGCCTTGTTTATAGAGTTCTTGCATCTCAGTAAATGCTGAAATGTACTGGTCATATCCACGAAAAATATACTGTAATTTATCAAACATCAGAGCAAGTGTATCAACATCGTCGCCGCCAAATTCCATTGTAATGTATTAGTCTATGACCACTACTTATTTTTTGATTTGCCTAGTGACTGTGTTGCTTAAAGCATGAGCCACAGAACTCTTGGTTACATTTGGGACAAGATATTAGTTCACCTGGTCTGTAGCCTACAAAGCATTTAGAGCATGCAAATGGATTCATGGTGTTTTAACAATACAGCAATACTTAATCTTTAATCTGATTTATGCTTTCGTTCAAATTCCAACTTGTCCCAAGGAAATACTACATACTCTGAGCCACGTGTTTTTTTGGCATACACTAACTGTTTTGGGTATCTTACCCCAGTTCTTGCAATTATGGTCGCGTATAGAAAATTTGCCTGCTTGTCAACCTTTGGAAATATCTTCTTGAACGTATCGCCAGAATCGTAAATATCATCTACAAACAATGTCTTTTCCGGAATTTTTTTCTTGTCAACAAGTATTTTTTTGATATCAAAATTATCTGCAACCAATCGGGCTGGCACCAAGCCACCCCTTGATACGGTTGCAATTTTATCAAACTCAAAACCTGATTTTTTTATTTTTGTACACAGAACACGTACTTGTGAATCAATATCAGACCAGGTCAAAAAAGATTTTCCTTTCCATGCATTTTTTGCGGTCATGTAATTTCGTTTATTGCATTGTCTATTAATTATTGTGTAGCCTAATTTCTCAATATTAGATCATACTAAATAATTTAGCCTTAGCTAACTTTTATATGAAGAGAATAACATCGTGGGATTGTCACAAGCATGCATCCAGATTCTAGAATATCGCATTTTACAGGTTTTCTTAGGAGATTTATTGCATATTCCGGCCCTGCGTTAATTGTAAGCATCGGATACATGGATCCAGGAAATTATGGAACGGACCTACAGGGAGGTGCGGCATTTGGATACTCTTTGCTCTGGGTGGTATGGCTTTCATGCGCAATTGCAATGCTAATGCAGTACCTATCAGGAAAATTAGGAATTGCGACAGAAAAGAGCTTGGCAGAGATTTTGAGGGAAAAACTTGGTAGGAGATTATTTGTCATACCCTATTGGTTAAGCTCTGAAGTGGCAGCTGCTGCAACAGACCTTGCAGAGTATCTTGGAACAGTGATTGCGTTGAACCTGTTATTTGGCGTACCCATGATATATGCCGCAATATTTGGAGCTGCAGATGTCATCATCATACTAGCCCTTACATCTAGAAAATTCCGTCTATTGGAACAAATCTTTTTGATTATTGTTTCAGTCATAAGCTTTGGCTATGCATATGAAATGATAATTGCTCCACCGAGCATGCATGGCATCATATCAGGTTCATTGTCACCACATTTTGTAGACGCAAACGCATTGTTTGTAGCAGTCGGCATAATTGGAGCAACAGTCATGCCACATGTCGTATTTTTGCACTCGTTTCTTACAAAAGAAAAAGCCAGTGGTAAGACACTAGTTGAGAGGAAAAGAATGAGAAAGTTACATCTTGCTGAGACAATATTTTTGCTCACAATAGCTGCCTTGGTAAATGCGGCCATTCTACTAATGGCAGCAGTCGCATTTTATCCAAATAATTCTCAAATTGCATCAATTGCAGAAGCATACAAAACACTCGTACCATTGTTTGGTGCATCTGCAGGGATAGTTTTTCTGATTACATTGTTATCATCAGGCATTGCATCATCGGCTGCAGGAACATTAGCCGGCCAGATAATAATGGAAGGATTTTTGGGAAAGAAAGTCAATGTATGGATGCGCAGAATAATTACAAGATTTGTCAATGTAATTCCGACCACTGTTGCAATACTGTTGGGGTTTGATCCTTTGCACATACTTGTGTACAGTCAATTTGTCTTGAGTTTGTTGATACCAGTAGCGGTAATACCTGTAGTCATACTTACAATGAACAAAAAATTGATGGGTGAATTTGTAAATAGAAAGATAACAACCGTCATTGCATGTGTCTTTGTAGGCATTGTCTTGACATTCAACATTTTCTCCCTAGTTAGTCACGTATGACAAGACAGCCCTAAAATGAAATTTAGGTGACTACCTTGAATTGGACATTTTTCTTTTTCAAAAATCTTATCAACTGCTCTGCATGCTCAGAATCTTGAGTTTCCAGACTCAATGTCACTCCAGCCGTGCCTGCAGGTATGCTTGAGCTTAGTCTGTCATGTATCACATCCACGATATTTACACTCAAAGATGATATCTGGTCAATTACCTCCTTGAGTGCCCCGGGTTTATCGGTCAAAAGTATGAAGATCTTGACCATCCTTCCCATTTCTGTGAGTCCCTTTGCCACGATTTGTCCCAGTAAATACATGTCTACGTTTCCTCCAGATAAAATTGAGACAACTTTTTTGCCCTTGGCGGGCTTTTTGTCAAGCAAGTATGCAAGACCCACAGCACCTGCTGGTTCTACTACTGTCTTTGATCTTTCCATGAGTAGAAACATTGCTTTTACTATGGAAGAATCATCAACAAGAACAATGTCATCAATCAACTCGTTTATGATTTTAAATGTTGAATGACCAGGAGTTTTTACAGATATGCCGTCTGCTATGGTCCTGTGACCAGAAACTGATTGTAATTTGCCAATGTCAAATGATTTTTTCATTGCAGGAAAACCAGATGATTGTACACCAATCACCTTGACTTTGGGTTTTTTTGTCTTGACTGCTTTTAGTATTCCAGCTGCAAGACCTCCTCCACCTATTGGAACATAAATCTCGTCAACATCTGGAAGGTCTTCCATGATTTCAAGCCCTATCACACCTTGTGCAGCAATTACCGTTTCATCATCAAAAGCATGAACCATTGTGGCTCCAGTTTTTTGTGCAATGTCTGCAGCTTTTGCAGAAGATTCATCATAAATGGTACCCTCTAAAATCACATTTGCACCATATGATCTAGTTGCAGAAACTTTTGCAGGCGAAGCTGTGACAGGCATTACAATTGTACATGGGATTTTTTCAAGTGATGATGCATATGCGACACCTTGCGCATGATTTCCTGCAGAAGCTGCAATCACTCCCTTTCTTTTTTCATCTTTTGAAAGACTGGCAATCTTTGCATATGCACCTCGAAATTTAAATGAGCCAGTTTTTTGCAGACATTCTGATTTCAGGTAAACCTTTGAGCCAGTCATCACACTAAATGAGTGCGAACTTTCAAGAGGAGTTCTTCTGATCACATTTCGCTGGATTTTTTGTGATCGTACTATATCGTCAAAAGTGACATTCAACAGAGTTTTCAGCCCTATCTTGGTATATTTGGTTTATTGAGCAGTTTACGCTGAAAAACTAATACATATTTTTGATCATTATCATACATTTTAAATAAAAAACACATCATTACTCTGAAAATTAATAAAATTTTCAGGGATCAAAAAGGGCTAAATAATATTCTGACAACATGACTGATCTAAGTCAAGGGGTCATGTGACGTCACATGGTGTCTACTCCCCAAACTGTGGCACCATGGTACAGTTCTTGCCCCTTGACTAAATGTTAATGATTTTTGAAAATACTTTGATATAAACAATTTTTTAATTTTTTAGAATTTTTATGATACTATCAAGCAATGCAAGCAAGTTTGTCTTGGTCTGTTCTGAGATTCTTGCCAAGTTTATGTTTCCTTGTCTTGTGTTGTTCTTTAGATACTCTAAATTGAAATTACAAAGACATCCCTCTTCTGCTGCGATCATTTTGTTCTCATCAATTAGCACAGGTGTTGTATGATATACTTCGATGAGCATGTTGTCAAGTTCTCCAAATAATCTATCTCTGTTTGCAACAAGTTTTGTATGTTCAGCGTGGGAAACCTCGATTGATTTTACTATGTCCTGGGTAATGTCTTCACGATTGAACAAAACTTCAAATAGTTTTTGCTCATCCATGCCCTGATATCCTTCCTGTTTTAGCTTTTCTTCAATTATCTTGTCATTTTCAGGTCCAACTTGAACTTGGAGTTTTGTAATCATGTCAGATATGTCGGATAATTCTTTTTGGATTTCAATCACGCGATGATCTAACTTGTAGAACAATAATGCGTGATATTGTAGAGACATGTGTCCAGAGAGCAGATAGTTCCCTTCCTTTATCTCAAATTTTATAAAACTTCGTCTCAGGTCTTTTTCTGAAGTTGCAGATACTCCTTGGTTGTTCCACTCGGGAATCTTTTTTAGAAGATCATCGAAGAATTGTCGTACACGTGCAGGATCAAATGATTCTTGATCAGTTACCGTGCCGTCTCCTAGCATCACCTTCAATGGAACCTTATTTGTAAGAGTTGTAATATTTTCCAAGAACAAGGTTCTGATATTCTCTGCCTTGTCACTCATCGATTTTATGAAAGGGTCTGGATTGCTGGTAGGTATCTGCACAAGTCTTTCCCATTAGCTGCCCCATAAAATCGGTATGCACTTTAAATACTAAATAAAACCATTTTTGACCATGGTGCGTGAAAAAGGAACAAAATCCTCTTTTAAGAAGATAATATGCTGGAATTGTAACGTAGAGATAATCCAATACTTTGATATAAAATACAAGGGAGAAAGAGGCGTATGTCCGGTATGCGGCGCCAATTTCCCATTGGAGTGAGCAAAAATGAGTGAAGAACCTGAAAACCAGCAAGAAGAAAAGACCAGTACCAACAGCATCATAGACATGATGTTAGGTGGTGGCAAGTCTGGCACACTTGATAGCGAAAGTTTGATCAAGGAGACACAAAAAAGAGTATGGAGTTCGCTCAAGAAAGGATACGAATATGATTATTCGGTTGATGAATCTGACACATTTCTACGAAAACATGTGGCACAAAAACTGCACATGGTAGTCATGTTTGTAGATTTGGTAGGCTCAACAGATATGGCATTACTTCTTCCCCCAGAGAAACTTGGCATAATAATTAGTTCATTTTCGCAAGAGATGCGTTCAGTAATCCGTCACCACGGAGGTTATGTTCTAAAATATGTCGGAGATGCAGTCATCGGATATTTCATTGCAGAAGAGAGCCCACTTGTTGTATCCGACAGTGCAGTAAACTGTGCACGAACAATGGTAGACGTAATTGAACGTGGAATAAATCCAATACTTAGTGAATATGATTATCCAGAATTACGTGTAAAGATAGGAATGGATTTTGGTGAGAATGTGATTGTTAGATATGGCGCTGATCAAGTCAGATCTCACGTAGACATTTTGGGACCGGCGGTGAGTATTGCAGCAAAGATTACAGCACTTGCCAAGCCAAACCAAATTTTGGTTGGAGAAGATGTGTATGAAAAATTACATCCGTCACTGAAGAGTCTCTTTGAGAAAGTAGAATGGCAAGACAACAGATGGAGCTACCAAGACAAGAAGACTGGAAAGACTTACCGGGTTTATTCGATGCACACCTAGACAGTGAATCTATCTGGGCATTCTACATGTTCATAGTGATGATCTGTAAACTTTTGATCAACAATATACATTACAATTTTGTATAAATCCATAGAACTAATGTTCTTTTTACATTTTATACAGTGCATTGATATTGTTTTTGACATCAAACTGGTATCGATCTGGCCATTCTATAAGGATCGGCGATCGACAGAATTTGATAAAAAACGACTAGCACTTGACACTTTCCTATATCTAACGCGTGGTTTTGTGAGTAAACATGAAATAGAGGACAGCCGAAATTTCATCCATGTGGCCTTATGACGTACGAAAAATGATGGAAGCCTTTGGACATCCAATTGATATGCTAAACTCACCATTTGCATTCCCACGACTACCACCACGAGCAAATCCTCCACAAGGAATAGCAAGTGCTGGAATGGTAAAGGACCGTATTGTTCAAGATGCCGACATGATGATGAGCAAACTTTCAGGTCATCATACAATGTTTCAAAGATATGCAGCAGGCTTGTTTAACATGACACCAAATGGATTTGTGCCAGGTCATCCAATGCATGCAACAATGAAATCAGCAGATGCATTGACTGAAGAAAATGAGAGACTCAGAAAAGAGAATTTGGCCTTAAAGTCTGATCTTGGAAAAGAAAAGAAAAAGTAGTTTCCAACTTTTATAAACCCTGAACATTCTATCATAACTGTGCAAAAGACACCCAATCAAAAATGGAATGAAAAAATAACACAATATAGAAAAAAATGTCAAAGTATCTTAGAATTATCAAAATCAATTAGATATGTTGGGCTTGTCAATGAATACGGTAGAACTTTGACGGGCATATTCAGACCAGGACTTGATACCTTACTATCAAATGAGCCTGCAAGAAATGAATTCTTTCTTGTTTCAACAATGCTTGCAATGAGAAACAAGGCAAGTTCTGCCCTTGGAAACATGGACAGCGCAATAATAAGGCATGACAAAGTAACATTGGTCATATTCCAAAGAAAAGAAGGGATTTACTACATATCAATAAACAAATCCATAACACCAGATGCGGTAAATCAAATAATCACAAAAATTAAAAAAATTATTTAGAGTGGAGCAAATCCGTGGAATCCACGAGCTTGTTTTGCACCATCATCAAATGAGGGCTCAAATAATGACACCATGTATTTGTCAGGATCCAATACAATACAGTTTTTGCCTGCCTTTTGAGACACAACATCTCTATACACTGTAACGTTTTTTGATTTGAGTTCTTTTACTGCAGACTCGATATCGCCTACAACCAATCCTATCACTATACCATTTTCAATCGAGGTTCCAGTGTTGATTGGTTTACTGGCCGGATGCAGTATGACAGTTGCGCCCTCTTTTGCTAATTCCACCCAGTTTTCCCTGCTATTTTTGATTGGCAATCCAATCACTTCATGATAAAATTTTGTAGATTTCTCCAGGTCCGAGACTGCAAGAATTACGCTACCAAGGTGTCGGATATTCATGCATACAATAGACACTTGCAGTGTTAAAAGATTATGGTAACGACTAGACTACTTGGACTAGTGTTTCAGTTCGCTCTACGCCCTTTATGTTTTGAATCTCTGTTGTGACATCTTTTATTGCTGACAATTCTTTTACTTCTATTAGTGCAACTGCATCAAACTGACCACTGACAGCAAACGAATCATAAACAGATTTTACCATACGCAATCTTGCAGCTATGAGCTTTTTTGGAGATTTACTAGTACTACGGCTTTGACCAACCCATGTCTACCTCCACTTCAATTAGAGTCTCTGTTGAAACAATTTCCTTAATCTTTTTAAAATCAATTACGATGTTATTGATTTCATCAATTGTCCCTTGTAAAACAACTGCAATGTCAGCCCTTCCTGTTACAACCATTATTTCTTTGATGATTTTTCTTGCCTTTTTCAGAGAAGCTATTACAGTATCAACTTTGCCAGGCTTTACAGTAATCAGACAGAGTGATCTCATTACAACTAGAAGGGTGCAATCATGGATAAGTCTTTTTGATCAAGAATGCTAGGAAAAATCTAATCGTCGCTTGCTTCTTGGGAACGTGCTTCTTCCAAGTAGGCTTTTCTTGCCTCTAGCTCTGCTTCTTTGTCAAGACCTGTATCATCCTCTACGACAATTATTCCATCATCTTCCTGAACTATATCCTCTTTGAGTTTGGTTTTCTCTTTTGGCTTAGCCTTAGGAGCCTCTTTTTTCGTCACTTCTTTTTTAGATGATTCCTTTTTCGGAGCCTCTTTTTTTGCAGGCTTTTTGGCTTCTTTTTTCTTGTCCTTTGTCATAAGACGATTATCCAACAAGTAGCATCGTCCTTTTAAACTTGTCTTATTATTCCTCTAGTAAATAATTATACCCGAATTTTGAGAAAAAATGACGATCTTCGCATGTGCCGTTAAAATGAGAGGCCTCACTTGAGATTTTTTATTTTTTCAATTATGGAATGATGATCAGAAGTTGGTTCTGTTGAAAGAATTAAAATTCCATCTTTTTGGAATATTGTTAATAGTTTCACCTTACCTTTTGATTCTACTATCCAATCAGTATTTCCCAGCTTGTCTGTGAACATTTTATCCATCATTGCTTTTACAGAGACTTGGTGATGCGCCAAAGCGGCAAGATCCTTGTCAAGAAGTGGTATTACCCCATCTTTTCTGGCAGTAGATACGAGCTCTTCATCTACAATTTTGCCTGCAAATCTAATCTTTGGATCAAGTGCCAATATTTTTTTACAATAGTCAGACATGTCAGTAGAATTTGTGCTCATTTTGTGTCTAGATATGTTTGATAAAATACCCTATTTAAGACATGTTTTGAACTTCTACTAGAATAATTAATTTTATTAATTGTCATAGACGATTTGAAACCAAATTGAACTCAGTTCAAAAATATCTAGTTTCTACCCTTGCAGCAATCTGCATAGTTGGCGCTTTTGGAATACCTCTAGGGGCTCCAAAATTCTTTACTGAGGCAATCATATTAGAATTATCATTTATCGCATTGACAGCAATTTCATTCAAAAATTTCAGGTATGCATACATTCCAAATTTCGTTATTGCCATCGTAGTGATCATAGGCAACACGGTATCCCCAAAGCATTTGGAAATCATGTCTACACTAAACCCATTTTATAATGCAGTTGTGTTATTTGTTGGCGGATACGTTTTGCAAATACTGTTACTTGTAACAAATGGACTCATGTTAAAGCAGTATCGAAAAACTATCACGAAATAAGTAATTTTATCATAGCATTGAAAAAATCGTGATTTTTAAGTATAGAATTTTGAAAATAACATTAGCGTTATTCCAATTATCAAAACTAAAGGTGCCGCCGGCAAGACTTGAACATGCGACAGCTCGGTCTTCAGCCGAGTGCTCTCCCGGGCTGAGCTACGGCGGCACATTTCATTATCCAATTCTCGGGGAATTAAAGTGTGTCTCTTACTTTTTCCAAGCAATGTCCGAAATTTTTTTTCTTTTGTTTATTGTTCTGGCTACAACAAAAAGAAGATCAGACAATCGATTCATGTAAATCAAACACAGGTTGTTAACCTCGTCTATCTCTGACAAGCTCACCATATTTGTCTCTGCCCTTCTACATATTGCTCGCGCCAAATGAACTTGGGAGGCAATCAAGTCTCCACCTGGCAAAATAAAATACGTTATAGGCGATAGTTTTTCTTCTAAACGATCTATCTCTTTTTCCAAATAAGTTATCATTTCAGTTGTAACTCTATTTGATTTATTTTTCAAATCAGGATTTGCAAGATCTGCGCCCACCACAAAAAGATCATTTTGTATTTTAGTTAGTAAGTCATGAATGTCCTTTCCTATTTTTGATGATAAGATTATACCGATGGATGCATTTAACTCGTCAACCATCCCATAAGATGCAATTCTAGGGTTTGATTTTTTCACACGTTTATTTCCAATTAAACCGGTAGTTCCATCATCCCCAGTTTTCGTATAAATTTTCAAGGCTGTTTGTTTGTGGTATTGTTACAATTTTAATCTTGTTTGCATTCATAAAATTTTAAAATTTTCACATCTCAAAGATTAAAACAGGCAGGAGAGTAAATCTACAAATGCTGTTTGACTTTTTCTATATAGCATCAGAGCTAAAAAGAGTACCACGTACCGGGTGGAAGAATAAGGTTGGCATAGAGCATCCAGAGTCGGTGGCAGATCACTCATACGGAACTGCACTCATGGCAATGATCTTTTCAGATATACATAATCTTGACACAGAAAAAATTCTCAAGATGGCACTTCTTCACGATCTGGCAGAATCAATTACAGGAGATTTCATGCCAGGAGAAATATCCATAGAAAACAAAAGAACAGCAGAAAATGAGGCCATGCAAGAAATTCTTGCAAAACTGCCTGAAAATATTGCAATCAAATATCAAAGCATATGGAATGAGTATACTAGTGCAGATACTGCAGAATCTGTTTTACTACACGATATTGACAAGTTGGAGATGGCCATACAGGCTATGAAATATTCTTCGGAAGGATTTTCAAATGAAAAACTCGGTCTGTTTATTGATTCAGCAAAAAAAGAGATCAAATCAAAAGAATTGCTAGACATACTTGATACACTATCGTATAAATAACAAGAATCAGTTTTTCAATCATGCAATATTTTGTTGCACTCAAGATTGGCGAGAAGAGAGTCAAGGAGGCACGCGAATATCTTAACACATTATGCAATGATCAGGCAATGCCAGCTCTTGCTCTGCGAGATAATAAAACCAATGTATGGGAACCAGTCGGTCAAGAAAATCTATACGCTGTCTTGAGTGATGTTGGAGGATATGTCTTGACAGATACTACTGGATACATGATAGTAATTTGCGATAAAAATGGCATCTCAAAAGCTTTGGTCCGAGGTCTTGACGCAGAACGCAAAAATGCCATAGTTGCTAGGTTGACATCAGACAACATAGCAGAACACACAGGAGACGTAGTTCTTCCAGTTTAATGCCATCGGGATATTTGCCCATCAATTAACATCAAGATTAAATTAGTACAATTCATTCATTTTAGGAAATGGCAAAGTTTTCCCACGATATTGAGGTAAAGGGACATCTCATTGATTCTATGATACTTACCAAAATCTTTGATGTCATAATGGACCTAAAAGGCGAATTCCAGGTCCAAGAATTCAAGGTCGGAAAGCATAAGAAAGATGAAAGTTATGCCAAACTCTCAATTCAAGGTCACTCCCAAGATCATCTTGACAAAATACTAGAAGCTGTATACCGAGAAGGCGCAACATCCAAGATTCAGCAGACAATTTCGCTAAAGCAAGCACAAAAAGACATGGTAATGCCAGATGATTTTTACAGTACCACTAACAATCACACTGAAATTTTTCACATGGGAAAATGGATCAAGGTGGAAAACATGATGATGGACAAGTGTATCATAGTAAAAGGAAATCGTGCATTTTGCACTCCAATACGTGACATAAGAAAAGGTGACAAGATAATCGTAGGAGAAAAAGGAATTCGTGTAACCCCACCTGAGAGACCAAGAGAAGGAGTGAACCTATTTCAGTTTATGAGTAGTGGGAGCTCAAGTGAAAGACCAACACAGCATATTGCAAGAAAAGTTGCAGAAGATATTTTCAAGATAAAAAAACAGGGAGGAAAAATTGTCCTAGTGGGAGGACCAGCCATAGTGCATACAGGAGCATCTGATTCAATTGCTTTATTGATAAGATCTGGTTTCATCAATGCAGTACTTGCTGGAAATGCTTTGGCTGTTCATGATATAGAATATTCAACGCTTGGAACATCGCTTGGAATGAATGTTCAAGACGGAACACTTGCTGTAAGGGGCCATAGAAACCACATGCAAGCAATAAATTCAGTTTTCAAAGCAGGGTCAATTCAGAAAATGGTAGAAAAGAAAATGCTGACCAAGGGAATAATGTATGAATGTGTGAAAAATAAAGTACCATTTGTACTTGCAGGATCACTACGAGATGACGGCCCGTTACCGGATGTCATTACAGATATGACGGTTGCTCAACGAAAGTACAAAGAGATTGTCAAGGATGCAAAACTTGTCATCATGGTTTCAACTATGCTTCATTCCATTGCTACTGGAAACATGTTACCAGCTGATGTCAAGGTGATTGTAGTAGACATTAGCCAACCAACCGTAACAAAACTCATGGACAGAGGGACATGGCAGGCATTGGGCATAGTGACTGATGTGGGCGCCTTTTTGCCACTAGTCACACAAGAAATTCAGAAACTGTCAAAACATCGCTAGTAAAATAGACGCGTGTTTTGCCAAAAATCGATGCTGAAAACTATGTCCAGAACAAGAAGTTTGATTTGTACCCACAAATGCGTTCATGCAAGACAGCATTAGGCAATGGACGCTCAAGTGATGCCATTTAATTTGTAACCATGGCTACGCATTATTTCAATCACTTCAGAATCTTCAACTTGATCAAACGAGTCATAAAATTCCCCAACCGCGCCAAATGCTATCGGATCATACAGTACTACAACTTCTGCCACTTGTGCAAGCCGTTCAATTGTGTCTCTTGGCCCTACCGGGATTGCCACAATGACTCTTTTGGGTTTTTGTTTTTTTATCCACTCCAGTGCTGCAAAGACTGTGGCACCAGTAGCAATACCATCATCTACAAGAACAACAGTTTTGTCTTTCAAATCATAATTTATACCGCCCCTGAATTTTTTTAATCTTCTTTGTATCTCGCTTAGCTGATCAGCAACCTGTTCATCAAGATAATCCCTTTGAACTCCCAATGCATCAATTAGAGCAGAATTTGGAAAAAAACTACCATCATGCATTACTGCACCTATTGCAAGTTCAGGGTTATTTGGAGAACCAATTTTTCGTGAAACGACAACATCAAGTGGAGCATCGAGTGTTTTTGCAATGACATCTCCGGTAACTACACCGCCTCTTGGAATTGCCAAAATTACAGGGTGTTCTTTTTTTATTCCCTCCAATTTCTTGGCAAGTTTTTTGGCAGCGTCAATTCGATCTTTGAATATCATCAGGAGCCTCCAAGATATTTCACAAACCAATTACCTGCGTGTTGTGCGACCAGTTCTAATTTCCCTGGTTCTTCAAAAAGATGTGTAGCCTCAGGTATTATGACTAGTTTTTTTTCTGATTGTAATTGAGATAGTGCATGTTTGTTCAAATCAATGACAACATCATCATATCCTCCCACCAGTAGCAATGTAGGACATTTTACTTGATCAAGACTTGATCCAGCAAGGTCTGGTCTTCCGCCACGAGACACTATTGCTTTTACTGTTTGTGGTATTTTGGCGGCAGCTACCAAAGCGGCTGCGGCTCCAGTGCTTGCACCAAAATAACCTATGCTCAAATCAGATGCAAGAGAGTGTCTCAAAAGCCAGTCGGTAACACCCAACAGTCTTTCGGATAGCATCGATATGTCAAATCTCAAATGACCAGTCTGCATGTCAAGTTCTTCTTCCTTTACAGTCAATAGGTCAAACAACAAGGTGGCTATTCTTTTTTGGTTCAATTCCCTAGCAACAAAACGATTTCGTGGACTTTTTCTGCCACTACCGCTGCCATGTGCAAAAAGTACCATGCCAATAGAATCTATCGGTATTGAAAGATTCCCTTCTAGTCTAGTTGAACCCAATTGTATCTCTACAAATGTCGGATCATTTTTCATTTTTGTGAATCGACCCATATCCTATCATGCCATCTAACACCATAGAGTGATCATCGTATTTACAACAATCACATTTGAGTTTGATGCAATCTCTGGCAATACCATGATTGCATACTTTACATGTGCATACAACATCCCTTGGCATTTGTTTCCTAGTATCTTTATTCATGATTATAAGACATTAGTAAAAAATTTTGAGAAAAAATATCATGTAAATCATTAACAACGTATATCATGCTAAAATATTTGAAGTCAAGATAAGATTATCAGGTATGATAATTAATACGGGCGTACAAGGAATTCATGTTATCATCACTGAAATTGATAAACTAGTTTTTAACTCTTGAAAGTATCAGAAAATATCATGAGTAAATCATATCAGAACATCATGGTTCCATACGATGGTTCAACATATTCTCAAAAAGCTCTAAAGATGGCAATTAAAATGGCAAGAGCATTTGACTCTTCGATATACCTAGTAAATGTACTAGATATAACTACAGTTAGTCCGCCTGGTCAAATTTGGTCAAAAGAGACTAGAAAGACATTGGATCAGATTAAAAACTCAATCAAAACCTCAACTGAATCATATCTTAAAAAAATGCAAAAAGATTACAAGGATTCTGGCATAATGATAAAGGGATTTGTTCTAGAGGGAGATGTTGCTGGAAAACTATTGAAGTTCATACAAGACAATGACATTGAACTAGTAATCATAGGAAGCAGAGGATTATCAGGAATTTCAAAAATAATGACACTTGGAAGTGTTAGCAGAAAGGTGTCAGAACTTGCAAAATATCCAGTAGTTATTGTTCGCTAGTAAGACATGTCAACACTAGCGGATTTATTGAATTGAGTGTAGGTTTTGCAATAGTCACAAAATCAAAGAATAGACTGCTATTATTGCTAAAGTGTATCCGAATTTTTTAGATTTTAAATCCAATGAATAAGATCAGCCAATTTATTGTGAAAATCTTATGAAAAATGTGAGGTGTACATACAGTACGATTCTACAATCTGAAAAAGTAATGAACAAATTATAACATGTTTTTAACTTGTTCGCTCATTTCCGTCTAAGATAAGAAAATTATTCATATAGTATGATTTCAAATACAATACATGCGATTAAAAGACAAAGTGGCAATTGTAACTGGCGCATCAAGTGATATCGGGTTAGAAATTTCCAAAAAGTTTGTTGATGAAGGAGCAAACGTTGTATTATTGGGAAGAGATATGACCAAGTTAGAAAAAGCTAGGAAAACAATAAAAGATTATTCTTCACGAACAGTTGCAATTCCATGTGACATTACAAATGAATCTCAAGTCATTCAAACTGTAAATCAGATAACTGATCATTATGGAAAAATCGATATTTTGGTAAACAATGCAGGAGTGATTACAGATCCAATACACTTTCATGAGATGACAGATGAGGATTGGACTTCTCTAGTCAACACTAATGTATTTGGCACCTTTAGAATTACAAAATCAGTCATAGTCAAAATGCTGGAAAATAAAAATGGAGGTTCCATAATCAACATTGGTTCTATTTCAGCAGAAAGGGCAATACCAAAGGTTCACTTGACCGTATACTGTACAACAAAAGCTGCCATAAACATGTTCACAAAAGGATTGGCAGTAGAATATGCAAGACGAAACATTCGTTGCAATTGTGTCAACCCTGGAATAGTCAATGCAGGAATGATAAAATCATATCTTGATTATCCTGAAGCAAGGAAAGTTCTAGAAGACAGACAACCGTTAAACAGAATTGGAGAGCCAGAAGATGTTGCAAATGCTGTAACATATCTTGCATCAGATGAAGCAAAATGGATTTCCGGTGTCCTGCTCAATGTAGACGGCGGTAAATCAGCTTCTGAAGGATAGTTTTGGTTGAAAATTTTAAAAAATATTTCATAAATTTTAGAGTATTTTTATGAAGAATTATTCGATTCTTTTGTAAATTGCTTTAAAATCTTCTGCAAGTCTATATGCAATATTTTCAAGATGAGTGACTTCAGTCATGTTGGTTTTTCCAAGACCAATCTGTCTCATCATGGTATTGCACTTGTGCACCTGCATATGATCAGCAGCAATATCTTTGCTTGACCAGACCTTGAAGCAATCACTAAAATCTAGACAGAAATTCAGAATTATCAATTCCCAGTCCTTGTTTGATGTAGGATATCCTATACCGTGTGCCAATTCTCGAAATTCGTTGCTCTTGTCAGTAAACAACATTTTTAGTGATTTTTCTGCTTTTTTGGCATCATAATTATCAAGCGCATTTGACCCCTGCATGGTAAGTCCTCAGATAATATTCTATTTTAAGATGACTCTCCATTCCCAGATTTGAGAAAACTTTGAGAAACAGATATCATTTATAACAATTTCATACAATAATTTCTAATTATGAAAATAATGGTTTGTGGTTCAATGAAAGGTAATGGAATAACTAAAATTTTGAAGATGAGAAAATTCCTAGAAGAAAAGGGTTTTGAAACGATAAAACAATTTTCCAAGGGTAAAGATTATTCCAATATACGTGATTTTAGAGAAAAAACCATACTTGCAAAAAACATAATCAAGCATGATCTTGCATGCATAAAGAAAGCAGACGTACTAGTAGTATTACCTGAACCGAGTTTTGGCACATCAATTGAGATGTTTGTGGCAAAAAATGCAAAGAAAAAAATTATTTTATTTTCTAGCAAACCAGTTCCCAGTCCATGGCCAATTGGATTTTCAGACATGGTTGCAACAAACAAGAATGATCTGGTTAGAAAATTACATGAGATGGCGTAAGGTTTGTTAAAATCACAATTAGTAATTGAGATCAGTTTTAAATAATATGATCACGTAATAACAAGTGAGACGGAAACGCGGGGTAATAACCCGAACATGACGTACAAAGGTATGACAGGTTTAACACGTTTCCGTCTATCATCATACAAACTATAGAATCATATTTTAAAATTATTTAACTAGATGCAGTGTTTACATTATTTTTACTCGGATTTGTTTTCACATAATCGAATACAAGTATTGTAATACATTCTATAAAATTGACAAATATTCAACAAGTCATGACATATGGAACTCACAGTATGCACATGATGATATCAACATTACACAATCCTAAACGCATCAACAATATCTCGTGCAGTAACCATTGCAACTATGGCATCATTTTTCTTCAAGGCAAGTCTCTTTATCTTGTTCTTGTTCATTATTTCTGCTGCATCTTTTCCTTTAATGCCATATTTCGCAGTTATCAGAGGATGAGTAGCATAATTTTCTAATCGTTCTTGTAATGGAATATTCTTTGTCAATACCCCAAGAAGGTCTCTTTCAGTGAAGATCCCAAAAGGAATCTTATTTTTCACCACCAATACGCTCCCTATTCTTTTTTTGAACATCAGGTTTATAGATCTGAATATCGAATCAAAATAGTCACAACTGTATACTCTAGTGCTAACAACTTTTTCCAAGTCAGGATTCCCTCCAGTGGTTCTAAGCCCTTTTAACATATCTGAAGCAGTGATGATTCCAACTAGTTTTTTGCCATCAAAAACAAGCAACCTCCTCTTTTTTTCTAAGAGTGTATTAGCTACATCCAGTACTAGCTCATCAGGAGATATCATGGTAAATGGTTTTGTCTGGACTACTCCCATTTCAATATCAGGTATCCCTCCATCTTTTACAAGGTATGTCAGAATTTCTCTCTCTGTCAGAATGCCAGACGGCCTTCCTTTTTCATCATCAACTATCATATTTCCAATCTTTTTCTTTGCCATGATATCTATAGCATCTTTTAGCTTAAGAGTTGGTTTGACCGAGATCGGATTTGGTGTCATATAGTCTTCCACTTTTAGTTCCAGTTTGTCAAACACCATGTGTTTTATTCATCCCCCATCTTTTGTCTGAAAAATTTTCCAGTGTCGATAATCATATTGTAATTCAAGAACCTAATCCTCACTTGGGAAACTCAATGTAAAGGCCTCTACAATGTCTCTTGCTGTAACTATAGCACAAATTTTTTTAGTCTTAGTCTTGGTCAACACCAGTCGCTTTATTTTGCTTTTACTCATTACCTTAGATGCATCCCTACCTTTTATTCCAAGACCAGATGTGACAAGAGGCACAGTGCAATATCCTCCCACAGAATTATGAGTTTCGACATCGTTTGATAATACATTTACCAACAGATCCCTCTCTGTAAATATTCCATATGGTTTTTTATTCTTAAGAACAATCACGCTTCCTATTCTTTTTTGATGCATCAATTTTGTTGCTGCCAGAATTGTATCATCATAATTCACAGTATACAGTCTAGTACTCAATACTTTTGTCAGATCAGGATTTACTGCTGTTCGTCGGAATGCTCTCACCATGTCAGTGGCAGTTATTATTCCAACCAGTTTTCTAGCATCAAAGACTAGTAACCTGGCTTTCTTTTTTATCATCAATTGAGCAGCATCAATAACTCTAGTATCTATACCCACAATATCAAAAGGACTGAGTTTGATGTTATCCAGTCTAATTGATAGAATTTTTTTGTGTTCTGACAAATGCTCAAGAATTTGTCTTTCAGTGAGAATTCCAATAGGTTTATGACGTTTTTCTACAACTAAATTTCCTATTTGTTCATCTGCCATGATTGTAATTGCATCTGCCAGACTGGAATCATCTTTTACAACAAGCGGTTTTGGGCTCATATAGTCTGCAACTTTAAGGTCCAATGTTTTGAGTGCCAACACCAAGTTTGACACATCTAATATAATAAAATCAAAACAAGATTCTCATCATTGGTAACCAGAATTTTTTGAAAATTAAAATTACAATATATTGAAAAACAACTCACTATTACGAGACCGTTCATTCATGGAGGAATGGTACAGTAGTATGTGTATTCACCTTCGTTGTAAAATGTGTAACTCCAACCTGTACCAGGTTGAATCAGATCTGAGTCAAACTTTCCATTCATGTCAGTTACCGTGTGAATAATGCTATTGTCATTTGTTCATGTAGCTGTATGGTATATGCCAAAATCAGAAAATTAACTACGGTCCGCATACCAAACGAGAATCTTAAATAACAATAAATCAAGTTCTAGATATTGCAAATTAAATCACTAGTCACATTACTGATTTTATTCAGCATAACTGCATCATCACCAGTCTTTGGTCAAACCAATTCAGGTGCAATAACTGTCACAACTGACAAGACGTCCTACTCAGACGGTAATACAATTTTGATATCAGGAAATGTATCTGAGCAACTTAATGTTCCCATATCCATAGTAATCAAAGATTCATTGCAGCACATAGTGTTCATCAGTCAAGTTAATCCAAATCCGGACAACACGTATTCTGCCCAGGCAGTTGCAGGCGGAAACCTTTGGACATCAGTTGGAACATATGAGATTGATGTCACTTATGCAAGCACGGATAAAACTGCAAAGACAACATTTGAGTTTACTCCTAGTGAACAACCCGCAGCTTCAGGCATGGGCAATCAAACCAATGCAACTCTGGCAATCCCAGAGTTTGGTTCATTATCGATTTCAATATTTGCTGCATCTGTACTAGCAGTAGTAATTTTATATGCAAGAGTGACTCCATTCTTCAAAATCTAAACGTCGACTGATTTTTCAACAAGGCATCAATGTACAATCATGACTGGACATTTGGCAAGTTCAGATACTTTTCTACTCACGCTTCCAAGTGCTTTCAACTGACCTACACCATGTAATCCCTTACTTCCTATTACAATAAGATCAGGATGCACACCACGTTCAAATTTCAAAATTGATTCAACTGGCTTCCCTGCTACCACATCATAGTATGCATTCAACACACCTTTTGATTTACACACAGCCACATATGCAAGAAGTTCTTTTCTTGCAATAGACTTTGCAGCCACGACAAATTGTCCAATCGATTTTTCCAACTGCTGATCTTTTTTCAATAAAGAAAGCAACATACCAGGAGGAAAATCAGATATGTCCACAACAGTGACCACATACAATCTGGATTTGAATTTCTTGGCAATTCCTATGGCATGCATGAGAGCTTTTCGGGAATATTTTGAACCATCCATCGGTACGAGTATTTTTTTAATTCCTGATTCTGCCAAGAAATAATATCTATTAAACATCATACTTAAGTTAATTCCAGAATTTCATTTGTGATACACATCAATATGATGGAATATCATATCTGATAATCTACAAAAATATCTTAAGTAAGATTGTATACCACATGGCATGGATAAATCCAAGAAGCCAGAGGCTTCTAGTCAATCAGTCGTACCCTTTTGGAGACAAAGTTGGGTAGACTTGGATAGGGTGTTTGATAACTTTCGAAGAGACTTTGAAAGAACCATGGCGTCATTTCCGGCCATGAATATTCCGCCAATGTCAATTTCGTCAATATCATGTGACATATTAGATGAAGGAGATCGCTATGTCATAAAAGCGGAATTGCCAGGAGTTACTAAAGAAGAAGTCAAACTCAATGTCTCAGACAACAATGTGGAAATATCTGCAGAACATAAAGAAGAAAAGGAAGAAAAGAGCAAGAATTACGTCAGAAAAGAGAGAAAAGCATTTTCTTATCACAGAAGTTTACCACTGCCTGAAAAAGTGGATTCTGTGAAAGCCAAGGCAAAACTAGACAATGGAATTTTATCAGTAGAAATTCCAAAAATAACTGCAACACCAAAGCCTAAAAGCAGAGATATCCCCATTCAATAATTTTTTTTTACATAATTATAAAAATATCAAGATGCTAATAGTCATTTTATGAATGCACATAATCGGTTTACGTCATCAGAGATTTTAGTGATATTTACTACAAGATTTTTGTATAGCAAATGTCTTTTAGATATTTTTGAATGGGACACCATTTTTAGAATTTTTTCATTTCATACATCTGTACCAATTCCATATCTGCCTTGATGTCAAATTTGCCTGTCTTATTTTACTATAAGTACAGGAATCTTGGAGTCATGAAGTACACCATTAGCCACACTGCCAAGATATTCTTTACGTGGATTTCCCTCACCTCGCGAGCCCATTACTATGATATCAGACTTACTTGATTTTGCATAACCGGCTATCGTTTTAACTAGATCACCTGATACTACAACTTTTTCGTTGAATGCAATTCCATGTCTTGCCGTACTTGTTTTTGCATGAGACATTATCTTTTTAGCGTTCTTCATCAACACAATCCTGTATGATTTCAATATCTGAGCTACTTTTGGTGAGAAGTTGGGTATGACATAGATGCCAGTTATAGCAGCATTACTCTGTCTTGCCAGTGAGATTGCTTCATTTAATCCTCTAATGGAATTTAGTGATCCATCAAGCGGTACAAGAATTCTCTGGAACCTATTTTGTAACATGTGATATTATTTGGATTCCAATTGATTTAAACTCAAAGTATAATTTCTAATCTTGATAATCAACATCAAAAAAGATCTATTTTAACACACTAAAGTGTAGATTATCAAAAATGATATTCTTCATCAATATATTTATCATGAAAAGATCAAAAACTGGGTAATGCTGTTTGAACACCCCATTCTACTAACATCTATTCTAAAAAAAGCAATCACAGTAACCCCAAATACAAGTGTGATTGCCGCACTAGACCTTTTACTACGATATAGAATAAAGCGTCTAATAGTAGTGAAAAACAACAAACCTGCAGGCATCATAACAGAAAAAGATCTCACAAGATCCACATCTGCATTTAGTGGACGAGACATAGGAGACATGGTAGTAGGAGACTTTATGTCAGAGAATCTAATAACAGTAAAGAAAAATAATTCTATTTACGATTGTGCCAAATTAATGAAAAAGAACAGCATCAGCTCAGTCATAGTGATAAATGAAGATGGTTCACTTACTGGAATTATCACTAAAACTGACCTTGTTGGAGCATTTTTGATCAATGGTGCAACAGACAAGAAAGTATCCAAATACATGAACCACAAAATAATTACAGTAGGTCCTAAAGAATCACTTTTTGTAGTTCAGAGCGTACTTGTTAATAACAAAATTTCGAGAGTTATAGTAGAGAAAAATAAAATGCCAGTTGGGATTATCACATATCGAGATTTTCTTCCTGCTAAAACAGCTAATTGGATACAAGAGTATGCTGAGATAGACGATCTAGAAGAGTTGAAAAACCATCCTAGGCCAAATGAGTTTAATGCAAACAGTCTTGATCATGCCATTACATTCAGAGCAGAAGATATCATGACTCCAAATCCTGTTACAATAAACAAAAATGAATACATCTTCAAAGCAGCATTACTAATGATTCGTCATCAAATAAGCGGATTACCTGTTATCCATAACAAACTATTGACAGGAATTATTACAAAATCAGATATTGTAAACGCAATATCAGAAGATTAGAAAATCCTGGATAATGCCATTTGACAATGCCTTAGACGATAGTATCTTGGCATAACACTGATAAAATATGCTTGAGCTCACCTCGGGGGATAGCAGTTATCACTTGTGAAAATCTTTTTGCGGATTTATTAGGTGCAAAGTTGTAAGAAGGATGACGACATATGGATAAAAAACACAACATTATTCACACAGACGAATCAGATAGAGGTGCTTGCTATTATTGTGGAAAACCTGCAACAATCAAGGTTTCCATGTGGTCAGATCTTTCATCTACAAGTGAAGATACTGTGCAAAATTGGCGAGTTGTTTTGATTTGTAAAAATTGTAATGATAAACATAGATGGGTTGACGAACAAGGCCTTCCAGATACTTATCTTGGTTACTAGATAGGCTCACCACATGTCTCAAGAATTTTTTAGAGTAAAAGACGATCTCAGATTAGGAATTAACGCAATCAAGATATTGCATAGGAGATATCTCCTACAGGATAAAAAAGGTCGTATCACAGAGACACCATCACAATTATTCAGAAGAGTTGCTAATGCAGTTGCATCCGTAGAGACAAAATACAATCAAAATGCTGATGTAAAAAAGATCAGTAACCAATTTTACAAAATGATGTTAAATCTTGAATTTCTACCAAACACACCCACTCTAATGAATGCAGGTACTGAGGTTGGGCAGTTATCTGCTTGCTTTGTTATACCAGTAGGAGATTCACTACAAGAAATTTTTGAAGCAGTGAAATGGACTGCAATCATACATCAAAGTGGCGGAGGAACTGGTTTTGATTTTAGTAAATTGCGTCCTCAGGGAGATCTAGTAAAATCAACAGGAGGAATTGCATCAGGTCCTGTAAAATTCATGACTATCTTTGACAAGACCACTGAAGTGATAAAACAGGGTGGAAAAAGACGTGGTGCAAACATGGGAATTCTTCGGGTTGATCATCCAGACATACTGGAATTTATTGCATGCAAATCAAAAGAAGGATTTCTCAACAATTTTAACATCTCCGTTGCAGTCACTGACGGATTTATGAAGGCAGTAAAAAACAATCAAAACTATTCGCTTGTCAATCCCAGAACTAGGCAGATTGTTGGAAAATTAAATGCAAGAAATGTGTTTGAACTCCTAGTCACAAGTTCTTGGAAGACAGGAGATCCTGGAATTATATTCATTGATGAAATAAACCGACACAATCCTACACCGGCACAAGGAAACATAGAGGCAACAAATCCGTGTGGTGAGCAACCACTTCTTGATTGGGAATCTTGCAATTTAGGTTCAATCAACTTAGCAAAAGTAGTAGTAGATTGCCGATTGAATTGGAAGAAATTGGCCAAATTGATTCAGTGGGGGGTACGATTTTTAGACAATGTGATTGATATAAACAAGTATCCCTCAGACCAGATAAGACTTGTCACACAATCAAATAGAAAGATAGGAATTGGGATCATGGGATTTGCAGATGCCCTCATCAAAATGAATATTACATATGATTCAGAAAAAGCGTTTAAAATTGGTGAGAAGATAATGAAATTTATTAAAGTTGAGGGTCACAAACCTCACAGAAACTTGGAAAAGAAAGAGGGAATTTTCCTAATTTTGAAAAAAGCATATGGAGAAACAAGTATGATAACATGCGTAATGCGACTGTAACAACCATTGCTCCCACTGGAACGATTTCAATCATTGCAGGCTGTTCATCTGGAATAGAACCGCTATTTGCGGTATCATATGTGAGAAATGTGATGGAGGGGACTCGATTATTTGAAACTAATCACGATTTTGAAAAAATGGCAAGAAGGGGTAAAATTTTTTCCCAGAGAATCATACATGAAATTGCAAAAAATGGTTCTATCCAAAACATTTCTTACATACCAAAAAATCTCAAGAGTTTATTTGTTACAGCTCTTGACATACCTCCAGAAGTTCACATCAAGATGCAATCAGCATTTCAGAAATATACCGACAATGCAGTTAGTAAGACAGTAAATCTTTCTCAAAGTGCTGGGCCCGATGAGGTCAGAAAAGCATACTTGCTTGCACACAGGTTAAAATCAAAAGGCATCATAGTTTACAGATACGGCAGTAAGCCAAATCAAGTACTAACTGTAGAGCCAAGCGATAAAGAATTCAACGAACAGATAGTGGCAGATTCAGAGTTTGGAGGAGGATGTGAAGGAATCATCTGTCCACATTAGGAATCATCAGATTTTTAAAAACTATTCTTCATGACTGGTAATTTGTAAAATAGGTATGAAATAGTTACATTCCCATTTCTTGACCAGGAGGTGGGCTTGGTGGACCAGCACTTCGCGAGGATGCAACTACATTATCTATCCTTAAAATCATGTTAGCTGTCTCTGTTGCAGATTTTATGACTTGTTCTTTTACCTTAGTGGGTTCTATGACTTGTAATTTTTCAATATTGCCAACTTGTCCGTTAATTGTATCAATTCCTGCCCATTTCTCTCCTGCATTTTGTCTTGAACGTAATTGTGTTATTGCATCAATAGGATTCATTCCAGCATTTCTTGCAAGGGCCAGAGGGATTGATTCTAATGCTTCAGCAAATTTTTCGACAGCAAGTTGTTCCCTTCCAGATAAAGTCTGAGCCCATAGTCTAAGCTTGTATGCCACATAAGCTTCCGGCGAACCTCCACCATAAACGATCATGGGTTTTTCTATGACATCTTTTACAACCATTAATGCATCATGAAGTGATCTGTCTACCTCATCAATTACTCTTTGTGATCCTCCACGTATCAATAAAGTTACAGCTTTTGGATTTTTACATCCTTCAATGAACACCCAATTATCATTTTCAATAGTTTTTTCCTCTACTGTTGCCGATTCTCCCAAATCTTTTTCAGTTAGATCGTTAACACTTCCAACTATTCTCCCGCCAGTTGCTTTTGCAAGTTTTGACATGTCACTTTCTTTTATTCTCCGTACTGCAAGTATACCAGCCTTGGACAGATGATGTTGTGCAATATCATCAATTCCTTTTTGACAGAGAAGAACATTTGCTTTGGAAGATTTTATTCTTTCAACCATTCCTCTTAGAATGCTATCCTCTTCTTCCATGAATGACTTGATTTGATCAGGACTTGAGATGTTAATCTTGGCCTCAAACTCTGTTTTTTCAATCTCAAGTGGAGATGAGATTAATGCAATTTTTGCATTCTCAACTTTTCGTGGCATTCCACTGTGAACTACTTCTTTGTCAAGAACAATTCCAGATATCAGAGTGCTATCCAAAACGGAACCGCCTGCCTTTTTTTCAACCTTGATATTATTTAGATCAACGTTATACCCTTCAGCTTTTTGGGTCACGACAGATAATGCAGCATCCACCACAAGTTTTGCAAGGTCAGCCGCTTCTACAGATATCAGTTTAGTTTGCATTGTTGTTATTGCAATTTTTTCAAGAATTTCTCTGTTTTTTGGTTCAACTTTTTGTGAAATTTCACCTAATAATATAATGGCTCTCATAGCTGCCTTTTTGTAACCATCAGCAATTATGACGGGATGGATGTCATTATCAATTAGACTTTCAGCTTTTTCAAGTAACGCACCTGCCAAAACTACCGCAGAGGTTGTACCATCGCCCACTTCGCTATCAGTAGCTTTTGCAACCTCTACCATCATTTTTGCCGCAGGATGTTGAACATCAATCTCTTTTAGTATGGTAGCACCATCATTTGTAATAGTAATATCACCAACAGAATCAACCAACATCTTATCCATTCCCCGCGGTCCAAGGCTTGTACTTACAATTTCTGCGATTAACTTTGCAGCTGCAATGTTACTTCTTTGTGCATCTCGACCTCTTGATTGCCTAGAGCCTTCTTTGAGCACTATAACAGGAATACCCTCAGATGTTGTTTGTACTGATGCCATACCGCAGGATATTGTAAATTCTGTTTTATAACATACGGAGATTTTCAACAATGAGAATCAACTATGATAAATCACTGCTGATTCTTTTTATACGATAAAATCACAAACATATTGTTTAGAACCATGAAAAAAATTAAAAAAAATCAATTGGTAGAGAGTCCATCTGTATTGCTTCTGGGTATTCCAGGACCAGGTTTGATAGGAACAATAACCACGACATACATTATCCATGCATTAAAGATGGATCTAGTGGGAGAAATAGCAAACAGTCCTACAACAATCGTATTTGTAGATAATGGGCAAATTATGGGACCTGTTAGGATTTATAAAAAAGACAATTTATTTGCAATATTGTCTGATATACCAATAGATTATGATAACGCAGTAGATTTTACAGAATCAGTAATAGAGTTTTCAAAGAAAAACAATGTTGATCTAATTGTTTTCATGTCTGGCATCCATGTTCCTGAACGGAATATATCAAATCTAAAAACATATGGGCTTGTAACGCATGAAAAACTCGAAAAAATACTCTATGATAACGAGATTCCCAAATTTCTTTCAGGAGTAATAAGCGGACCTGATGCCACAATTCTTGCACAGTTAAAAAATTCCCACATGCCAACCATTGCATTCAATACAGAATGTAACTATTTTTTCCCTGATCCTGATGCTGCAATGCAAACAATCAAAATAATAGCACAGATTACCAAGAAAAATATTGATTTAACTGAATTTAAAAAACAGATGGATTATCTACGATTGCAAAACAGACAACTGATGGAAGACACATTAAATGTATTACAAGCACAACAGGAATCGTCAACTACCCCCCCACAAATATACAAGTGATAACATTGGATGATTTTGCATCATTTATGGAAAAACAGATGAATTCCTTTTTCAAAGATAATGCCCTTTTCGATGATTTCATCCGCAAAGAGCTAGTTCCCCTCGCACATCTCAAGGAAAGACATTCTAGTTGGAGTTTAGAGATTGACTTACCATTTGTAGACAAAAAAAACATCAACATAACATTATCAGGTGATCACATTACCGTAAAAGCAAAACTAACCAAGACATTTTGTGTTTCAAGGGGGAGTGTAATAACAGAGTTTGATTATTTCAAAAAGACCATAAAACTTCCGGACGGTATAAACACAAAACAGATTTCTGCCAAATTCGAGAATGGTATTTTGAAAATCACTATGCCAAAACCTGCAGACGGTAAAAAGATACCAATCGAATAATTATTGCAACATCACCAGACCGGACATAATTTTTTAGGCTAATTGTGATTAGCCAATGTGCAAAATATGCATAGAGCATAATATCTACTCCAGATATTTCGAGTACAACCGCATTTACAATCACATTTTCTTAGTTTCAATCATATTTTCACCAATGTTGTTACTTATTAATTCATTATTTGTAGGACTAGCCATACAATCCTACACGAAAAAAATCTAATGAACTATCGTAACAGGACACTTGGCATGCTCGGATACATGTCTTGCAGTGCTTCCCAACCTCTTCAGAGAAGCAATTCCGGTTAACCTTCTGCTTCCCATTATAATCAAATCACTTTTTGATCGTTTAGATTCTTTTAGAATAGCATTCGATATATCATCATGTACAATTTTGTATGAGGCCTTAGATCCTTCTTCTCGACATTTTTCAGTAATTTTTTGAATCTCTTTTTCCCCTTGCTCTGTAAGGGATTTAACAACTCTTTGATAATTCATAACAGCAGTTCCAGAGTAAACAGAGTCGCTAATAGGATAATAATTTGGAATTACCATGAAAAGTTTTAGATCTGCGTTAAAATTTCGCGATATGTCTTTTGCTAAATCTAGTGCTTTTTTAGAAAGAGGCGAACCGTCGTATGGAACAAGAATGTTTTTTATCAACTAGAACATCTCTTTTACTTTGCTTCGGTATGGCTCAACAATCTTGCCAAATTCGGCAAAATCACCTTCCGATGGACTCTGCATCCGCATAGCAAATTGCGAGATAAACACAGTCAATGCATTTCCTACCATCATGTTAAAAGTTAATTCAGATATATCTCGAACCGCAGGAAATGCTACTTTCAAGAATGGCAAGTATGCACGGGTTTGGTTTATCATAAGTTCCATGTTTTTTTCAATTGCGGTTTTTATGTCAGATGATATTGTCATTTAATTCACCAATTCAATCTGATAAGGCTTGGCCGCATAATGGTGTGAACATAGAAACACCATTTTTCCCTTGAACATTTTTGCAGTAATAGAGATGCCATTCAGTTCTTTTTTACACACATGACAAGTGAGAGGTGAGACATCAGATTTAACAAGTTTCTTGTTATGCTTCTGATATAGATCTTGGATTATAAAACTGTCAGCCATTACGATGTAATATATTTTCAACATTATTAAGATAATCTAACATTATCAAGAGTGATTTTCAGTTGTTTTGCAATTATCCAGCATTTATCAACATGTAAAACAGTACAGAGCATTTCTTATGGCATTGAAAGATTGTTTTGGATTCTAGATTGCCTTTTCGTTTTCTGCACCAGTAGCAATGTCTACTGCACGAGAAAGCTTGTACATGAAGATCTTTCCAACTTTTGTATTACTGCGAACAATACTAACCACTTCATTCTCATCTTTTTCATCCACGATTACAGTTAGAATGTACTTGTCTGCAAATTCAGGAATGAATGTCTCAGTACCTTTTGCCGCATGTAGTGCGTGACCAGCTGTTTTACCCCTACCTCTAACTTTCAGGATGGTAATTCCACCAACGCTTATTTTCTTTAACGCATCACTTATGACGCGAATATCATTTTGTGGAACTATTGCATCTATGCGAATCATGTAAACCTTGAGCGATCGAGTACTAAATAATATTTTCTAAAAATGAACCTAGATTGCTTGTTCATCTTTTTTAGGAGTTTGAATGTCATATGCTTCCAAAATTGGTATAACAAATATTTTTCCAAATTTTGAAGAACTTCTAATGGCTGCAATTATTTCACTTTTCTTATCGTCTGCAACAACTACCTCTACAATGAATCTGTCCCCAAATTCAGGAGTAAAGACCTCTGTTCCTTTTGAGGCATGAATTTCTCGAGCAATTGTCTTACCTCTTCCCCATCCTTTGTATGCAGTGATTCCACCTACTGACAGTTTTTTTAATGCGTCACTGATTGATTTCACTTCATTCTCTGGGAGTATTACTTCAATCTTTAGCAAGATGCAAGAAAATAAAAGTACACATTAAAAAATCTTATGGAATAATTTTCGATCTGGCATAATTACCTAAAAACAAATTTTTTTATACTTCATCTTTTCTAGGTAAGAAATCTTGCCAATTGACACAGGAGACACAGCATGGATGCTAATAGCTTCCAGTCTGGTACTATTAATGATCCCAGCTTTGGGATTATTTGAAGCAGGATTATTACGACGAAAGAATACCGTTTCAATTTTTATGCAAATCTTCTTCGGATTGGCAATTCTCAGTGTCATGTGGTTTACGTTTGGATTTAGCTTATCATTTGGACCCGATACTGGAATGGGCCTTACAGGAAACATGGACTGGACATTCCTCAAAAATGTACCATATGATTCAGGTTTGCATTATGCCCCAACAATACCAGGTGTTTTATTTGCTAAATTCCAGATGATGTTTGCAGTCATCACTCCTCTGTTGCTGACTGGTGCAATTGCAGAGAGGATGAAGTTTAGTGCATATGTTATTTTCATCGTAGCATGGAGTGGATTGATCTATTACCCGTTGGTTCACTGGATATGGGGCGGAGGATGGTTAGGCCAAATGGGAGTAGTAGATTTTGCAGGAGGTATAGTCATACACACCAGTGCAGGCATGGGAGCACTGGCAGCTGCACTAGTCCTAGGTAGAAGGCTCAACTATGGCCCATCAATCATGATTCCGCATAGCATCCCAATTGCAGTCTTGGGTTCATCACTACTATGGCTAGGATGGTTTGGGTTCAATGCAGGTAGTGCACTTGCATCAGGAAGTTTGGCAGGAAATACAATAATCAACACTCACATAGCATCATCAATTTCTGCATTAATTTGGGTAGGATTGTCATGGATGCGCACTGGTAAACCAAGTGTCATTGCAGCAATCAACGGCGCAATTGCAGGACTTGCAGGCATTACACCCGCATCAGGATACATCAGCGTAGAGCATGCGTTTGTACTTGGAATTGCAATAGGAATAGGATCATATCTTGCAGTCTTGTTCTTCAAGGAACATCTCAAGATAGACGATGCATTAGATGTTAGCTCAGTACACGGAGTAGCCGGAATTATTGGTTCACTTGGAATTGGAATATTTGCAAGTACACTAGTAAACCCAAGTGGTCCAAACGGACTCTTGTTTGGACATCCGCAACAGCTACTCATCCAGGCAATTGGTGTAGGAGTAGCAGGAGTAATGGGATTCTTTGGTACATTTGCAATAATGAAGGTAATAGACAAGCTAATAGGAGTCAGGGTATCAGCCAAGGTAGAAGAGGCAGGACTAGATATCGAAGAGCACGCAGAACGTGCATATTCTGATGAAGATGAGTTTGGCAAGATGTAAGATAGATACGGTATAATTTTTACAAAAATATCTTGAAAATTTATTCTACGTAGAGAGTTTTTTCCTTAGTATTTCAAGAGTTGTTGCAGGATCAGCTTTTCCTTTTGTTTTTCTCATGACTTTGCCAACTAGATAATTAATGGTGTCCGGATTTTGTTTTGCCTCTGCTACTGCTTTTTCTTCTTCTTTGAATACTTCATCAATTATTTTTTCAATAGAACCCACATCGCTTACGTGTCCCAAGTCAAGGCTTGACATCACATCAGACAATGACTTTCCAGTTTTTACCATCTCTTGTAATGCAAGTTTTCCAGAATTTCTCGTAAGTTTATTTTCTAATATAGAGTCTGCAAGATCAGATATGTGTTTTGGAGTGATTTTTAATTCTAGTTTCTTTTCACGTGTATCTGCAAAGCCCATTAAATCGGTGGTAATGATGTTCGATACCTCCTTTGCATTTTTCTCATTGTGAGATTTGTCAAATAAATCAGAATAAAACCTGTCAGAAGACAAGACATCTGCCACTTGTGAAGGCATGCCATATTTTTTGACATAGCGTTCTCTTCTTGCAACAATGCTTTCAGGTATTTGCTTGTTTATTTTATCAAGAGACTCGTTTTTAATCAAGACAACTGGAATATCCGCTTCTGGCAGGTATCGATAGTCTTGCTCTTCTTCTTTTGACCGGGATGATACAGTTATTCTTCTTGCCTCATCCCAGTGTCGTGTCTCTGCCTGCACCTCAATTCCCCTTTCTACAAGACTTTGTTGTCTTGTGATTTCAAAGTGTAATGCTTTTTCAATATCACTAAAAGATCCTACGTTTTTTATCTCAACCCTGTTTCCATCCCCTTCAGATATGTTGCCATCCACTCTCATGGCACCCTCAAGATATGGGTCAGATACCCCAATGTTTTCAACAAGATCTGCAAGTACATTCAAGAACTTGCGTACTTGTTTTGGAGTTTCAAAGTCTGGCTCTGTCACAATTTCAACAAGAGGTGTACCGGCTCTGTTATAATCGACCAATGTTATCATTGTCTTCTCAGAAGTTCCCTCATAGACCAGTCTTCCAGGATCTTCTTCTAGTTGAATTCGTCTGATTCGAATCTCCTTTCCTTCAATCTCCATTTTTCCATCAGAGCCAATGCTTGTAGGACCGTACGCATTATACTGTGTGATTTGAAAGTTTTTTGGCAAGTCAGGGTAAAAATAATTTTTTCTAAAAAAACCAATTTTTTCAGGGACTTTGCATCCTAGTGCAAGAGAAATCATTGCAGCCTTTTCTACTGCTTTTTTGTTTAGCATTGGAAGTGAACCTGGGAGACCTGCACAGACTGGACAGATGTTAGAATTTGGTGGAAGATTTCTATATTCTGCCTTGCATGAGCAAAAGAGCTTGCTTGCAAGTTTTGTAAGCTGACAGTGAATTTCCAGTCCTATTCTAGTCATAGCGACATCTCCGGGAGTGTGGATGTTTTTTGTAATGCATGAGCTGCTTGGAGCAGTTCTTTTTCTTTAAACGAATTTGCAAATAGTTGAATGCCAATTGGCAATCCAGAACTTGACATTGAAAACGGAACCGAGATTGCAGGAATTCCAGACAAGTTTGCAGTAACAGTGTTAATGTCTGTAAGGTAGAGTTTAAGGGGGTCGTCGATTTTTTCTCCTATCTTAAATGGCAAAATTGGCATTGTGGGAGAAATCAGATAGTCCACATTCTTGAATGCCTCGTCAAGCTGTGCCTTTATCATTGTCCTTACTTTTTGGGCTTTAAGATAATATTTTCCATAATACCCAGCAGACAGGACAAATGCCCCAAGCAACATCCTTCTTGTTACTTCGGGCCCAAAATTGCTTCGTGCCTTTGAGACAAATGCCTTGAACTCATATCCTTCAATACTAAAATCAAATCCGTACCGTAAATTATCATACCTTGAA
>JAJSDS010000029.1:10011-15593 GCA_028580875.1 Nitrosotalea sp. | reverse complement strand
AATGGATGAAATCGCAGGCTATATCACAGGCATTGCCTTCAAACTCTCAAATATCAAAGCAGCCACACTCAAAAAAGAAAAACTTGACAAGGACTTGACAGAACTGGTTGAACTTGCAGTAGACCAGATTCACAAGATAAATGAAATCATCAGGGCACTTGCAAGCAACAATAGTACTGTGGCAATTGATCTTGCCCACGAGGCACAGAAGATAGAAAGACAGGTTGATGACAAGTACCGAGCCTTGAGCATCAGGGTTTTAGACGAGACTGCCACAACAAAGGAACTGCTTCTTCTCAAGGATGTGGTTGAGGGAATTGAGGAAATGTCAGACAAAGTGTTACAGGTATCTGACTCATTCATTTTGCTTGCTCTGAGCCTATAAGAATTTAGGAAAAATATTCTTTTTTCCTTTTTTTGTCAAATGATTGTAAACACTAAAATCAATTACATTATCACACAACCATCATGAAAGGCGACCTGCTTGAAAACAGGATAATAATTTGGAACATTGCAGATTCAAAGGCACTCTTTGTTGCAGGATATTACGGCAAGCCAATTGGCATGACAAAACCCAAGCCCGACGAGATTAACGTTCCACTAATACTTGATCTAATCGAAGGATACTATCTGCAGGAAAAATCAAAACTCAAAGTATACCAGTCAAAAAAACCTGTAGCACAAAAAGAACTCTTGGAAATATGCAGAAGAGAATACCACAACTTTGATAAAAAATATACAGTATACAAGGACTTTCGCGACAAGGGATACATTGTAAATCCTGGAATAAAATTTGGTTGTGATTTTGCAGTGTACCAAAAGGGACCTGGAATTGATCATGCCCCATACTTGCTGCAGGTCTACAACTCTACTGATACAATGTCTGCAACAAGCGTAGTACTTGCAGGAAGACTTGCAACTACAGTGAGAAAACAGTTTATCTTGGCAATTCCAAAAGGCGATAAAGTTGACTGCCTAGCTTTGGACTGGTGGAGAGCATGACATGTCCTTTATGTCAAGTGCTATTCTATCATAGACTGCAAACAATTCCTTTGTCATGGTAAAATCGTGACTGTCTTTCCACTTGCCAAAGATTCTAACACCGCCTTTTGTTGGCTCGACATGAATCTGTGCATCCTCGTATGATAATTTGGTCATCAGTGTTTTGAGAACATCATCTGCGTTTAGCTTGTCAGCAAGCTCGCCTCCAACCCACTTGACACCAGTGACTTTTTTTGAGGCAAAGTGCCCTGCAGTCTGCAGTGTCGGTCTTGCAAGATAATCCTCGTCATCGCAGCAAGTAACAACTTTTACGATAAAGTGTGCTTGGTATCGGTCTTGTGCACCCCATGATATAGGATTAAGATCTTGTGCCATTCCTATCCCTTTTGAATTATCTGGACCACGTCGATGTTAGTGCCCTTGAGTGTGATGGTACCATGATTTGTAACCATGGAAGGAGTATGGGTGTAATGTTTTGAATAATAATTTTCTTTTTCTGCTTCATCGGTATCAATTGGGTTTGCCTTGGCGTCAATGCCAATTTTTTTCAGAGATTCGCAAAATTCTTCGTTTTTGTTTACAGGATGAAAAGTATCTGATTCTGAATCGTGCATGTGTGGGTTTTTATCCAACCCACAAATAAATATGTCTGTAGAACCTGTATCACATCCAGGCCCAGATCTAAATCATACAATCCAAGATAGGTACAAACTATGATTCACAAATGGTCAAGACAAGCATAATCGAATAAATAGTCCAAAACCGTCAGGTCACTATTCATGCTAAAATTTCAAAATAAGATTGTAGTAATCACTGGAAGCGGAACTGGAATAGGAAAAGCAATTGCCATAAAATTTGCCGAAAACGGTGCAAACATTGTCATCTTGGGCAGAAGAAAAGAGCCGCTTGAAGAAGCTGCAAAAGAACTAGAGCAAGTAATTGCCAAAGCCCAGAGCAAATCATTTGTAAAAATTTTCCCAGGTGTTGATGTAAGTGATGAGGAGGGAGTGTCAAGGATGTTCGAAGACCTAAAAAAATCGCATGGTTCTGTGGATATAGTTGTAAACAATGCAGGAGTCTCAGGCCCTGTCACTTGCTTTCCAAATGCCCCAATCTCTGAATTCAAGAGTACTGTTGGAATCCACCTCACTGGGACATTTTGGACATCAACGCAGGCAATCAAGACAATGAAAGCAGGTTCCAAGATAGTTACAATATCCACATTTTTCACAGAAGAAAAACCATATGAGCAGAGACCATACAGGTTCCGCAGCCCATACACTGCATCCCAGGGAGCAAAGAACAGGCTTGCAGAAGCAATGTCATGGGAGCTAACAGACAAGAAAATAATATCAATTGCCACAAATCCTGGGCCTGTCCACTCTGACAGAATTTACAAGACAGTATACCCAAAAGCAGCAGCAGAATTTATGAGAGTAAGCGGGTTTGAAAATCTTACACCAGAAGAAGTCGAATCAGTAAACGTTGACATTTTGCCATTGCTTGGCGAAGATGAAAACACTGTCAAGGGTGGAATTGCACAGGCTGCTGCAAAACTTGCAAAATCAAAATCAATTACTTCAGAGTCCGATATACAAAAACTTGGTACAACAATTGCTGCATTGCTTGCAAAGATACAGAGCATTGCAGAAAAAGTTCAAAACAACACAAGCAAGATGATTGCAGATGAGCAGTTCTTGACCCAGCAGCAGGTTGCAGAAACCGTACTGATGTTAAGCGATGATAACATTGGACAGATTCTAAACGGCAAAGTCATTCCAGGTGACCGTGTATTTTATCCAGTCAAGCCGCATGTGGCATGCTCCATCCCAGAGACCCAGGCCAACTTTAATGCCAAAGTCGTAGTCTTTGCAGTTGATGCAACAGACGAATCTGATGTGACAAGAACAGAGTTTCTTGCACAAAAAATTGAAAGTGCAGGCGGAAAGACAGTAATTTTGATTTCAAAGACAAGCCCCAAGGTTGCAGAAGAGAGGCTGTCCAAATTCCATTCACATGTAATGGACCTGACAAACCAGGAAAGTGTAAAGAGGATGCTAAACACTGCTACACAAAAGATTGGCCCAATCAATTCTGTAATTTACATCACTGGAAAGGTTTCACAGGCAACCAAGTTTGTTGACCTGTCCAGAAAAGAGTGGGATATGATGGTTGACAAGTTCATAAACACGCCAGCAATATTTATGCAAGAAACAATTGGCACGTTTGTTCCAGGAGGTGCAAAGAACCCACCACTTTTCAAGGGAAAAGAGGGAAACATGATAATTATCGGTCCTGACATGCCAGCAGGTGCCAAGGTCACAGGTGCAGAGAGGGCACGCGCCGAAGTATTCAGAGGAGCATTGCGACCATTTGCAACAACTGTCAACCAAGAGCTAAGCGATGTTTTAAAATCAAAACTTAGGATGTACTTGGTTTTGCCTGGAAGCGTGGACGGCACAGAATCAAACAACGACAACATCATGAGGGCAGTAAACTATCTTACCTCTGGAAAACCTGTAAACAATGCAGAGATAATCTACTATCCAGACGAAACCAGATCTTGATGAAAACGTTTGCAGAGCTAAATGTCGGCGACGAGTTTTATTCAGAGTGCAACATATCATCTCCAGAACTTGATGCATACCTGAAATTTTCAGGAATCAAGAACATAATCTATGATGATATAAAATCAGACAAGGAAAAAAGAATGGTTTCAGGCCGGGCCATCTTATCCAAGATGGAAGGCGAGTTTACAAGACTGGAGCAAATGTATGGAAACCTCTTGATATTTTATGGAATCGATGGAGATGTAAGCTGGAACAGCAGGCAGACAAGATTTCTCAAGCCCCTCTACACCAATGAAAACCTAAAAATAAAATTCACGATATCAGACAAGCGCGAGATTGATGAGACCTATGGTTTGATTGCAATAGATTTCGAGGGCACAAATGAAGACGGAAAGACAGTTGTCATCTCAAGAAAAAATTTGTATCAGATCAAAAAGGACCCGCCAGTGCGTCAATGACAAGTTTGGCAGCAGTAATGCCAAGCACAAGCGTTACTACAATCCTGAGTTTTCTTTCATTTACATGCAAAGATAATTTGCTTCCAACTAGTCCTCCCACAAAAGAGCCAATTGAGAGCATCCCTGCCTCGTAATAATTTGGGTGCCCAAGTAACGAGTGCACTATCATGCCAGAGGCTGCTGCAAACATTAGTATGAATTGAGATGTTGGGGCTGCAAGTTTCATGGATAACCCAATTGCAATCACCATCAGAGGAACAAAGACAGAACCCCCACCAATTCCAAACAAGCTTGAAACAATGCCTGCAAAAAAACTTGCACCTGCCGTAAAGACCATTAGTTGCTTGGATAGATTATGTTCTCGGGGTTCCATCTTCCTTCTTAGGTAAATGTATGCCCCTGATGTCACAAGCACCATTGCAAATAAAATCTTGAAGACTGGAGGAGACACACCATCAGAAATGTATGCACCAATAATTGTTCCAGGAATTGACATTAGCGCAAGTTTTATTCCAAGCGAATACACGATTCTTTTTTGTCTTGCGTACGATGCAGTAGATGCCACTGAATTGCTAAATGCCGCAAAGAGGCTGTCACTTGCAGCAAGTGTTGGTGCAAATCCAAAAAAAGTCAGCACAGGTACCACTATGAATCCACCTCCCAGACCTATCATGGATCCCAGTATACCAGCTGCAAAACCAAGTGGCAAAAGCCACAAATATTCAAACAATTATACCACCAAAATCCAGTTTCTCCAGATTAAAGAGTCACGTCAACCTTCGTAAACCAAGATATGCAGTTAATTACTTGGATACCAAAAGTTTCCACAGGTAACCGTCTGTATTAGTTGTAAGTTCAATCTTGAAATGCTTGTTTCCAAGCGGTATGACATGAGTGCTTGTTGTGGGCTCTTTTGTTTGCAGATGTGTGTCACGCAGCTTGTCCATCATTGCAGACAAGCTGATAAATCCATCAGGTGCCGTCTTGTCCCAACATGAACATATTGTACTGTTAAGGACTGTCCCAAACACTGTCTTGATGTCACCATAGTTGCTCATCAGTGGATTTGACTGTAATGCAACAATTACAAGCCCTGGCAAGTCGGCAGAACCTACCATGTTAATGTCTCCAAGATTTCCTTGTTTGCTTGTAAGAACAGTCGAGGTGCAGTATGTTACAAGTGCCTGCCTTGTAGGATCAGTCAAAAAGTTGCAATACTGTGCAACGTCTGCCTTGCTACTGAGTCGGATTGGCTTTGTCATGTTGATGTGTTGTAGTGCAAGCTTGGTTTTTAGATCATCGTTTTCTTCATCGTATGAAAAATCAAGAAAAGCAATTTGGCTTGACTTGGTTGTTGATGTATCAGGACCTGCCATTGGAAGAATGAAATGAATTATGATTGCCGCTGCAATTGCAGCACCTGTTATTGCAGCATAAAGATACTTTTTTGATCGCATCAGTTGATTTTTCTGAGTTGCTTTAATAAAGCAATCTGAGAATTCGTCAATCTTAATTAATACCAAAATGTGTCTTGTGAATATTGCGAATAATA
>JAJSDS010000029.1:0-10003 GCA_028580875.1 Nitrosotalea sp. | reverse complement strand
GTTGCTTTAATAAAGCAATCTGAGAATTCGTCAATCTTAATTAATACCAAAATGTGTCTTGTGAATATTGCGAATAATATTATCAGGCTTTGGCGTTGTTGGGCAAAGTTTTGCAAAACTTTTACTTTCTAGATCAGAGGACTTGTATGCAAAGCATGGGCTAAAGCCAAGGATAGTAGGAGTCTTTGATTCAAAGGGCTCTGCTGCATCATCTGCAGGCCTTGACTTGAATAGATTGCTTGAGGTCAAGAAAAAATACGGCAACATAAGAAAATACCACAACAAGGAAAAAGATGCAAACGGACTTGATATGATAAACGGAATGGACGCCGAGGTGCTAATAGAGACAACACCTAGCAACTACAAGGATGCAGAACCTGGCATGTCACACATTGTAAATGCAATGAAAAAGGGATTACACGTAATTACTGTAAACAAGGGACCGCTTGCACTTGCGTTTCCGTCACTGATAGAGCTTGCAACATACAACCAGGTCCAGCTAAAATTCAGTGGGACTGTAGGAGGTGGAACACCAATTTTAGATTATGCAAAAAACAGCTTGCGGGGAGAAAGAATAGTTTCATTTCAAGGAATACTAAATGGTACAACAAACTATATCCTGACAAACATGGCAACAGGCCTGACATTCAAGGCAGCCCTTGCAGATGCCAAAAAGAAAGGGTATGTCGAAGCAGACGAATCCCTAGATATAGACGGCTTTGATGCAGCGGCCAAGCTTGTCATACTTGCCAACTGGATAATGGACATGAAGGTGACAATCAAGGACATTAAGAGGATAGGAATTAGGGACGTTACAACAGGAGACATCAAAAAGGCAGCATCAAAGGAGTGCGCTGTCAAGCTTGTCGCGTCATGTGACAGGGAGTTGGTCGTAGCCCCAAAGGAGGTACCGCTTGATGACCCAATGTGTGTCAACGGAACCCTAAATGCAATTACATTCAACTCAGAGCACTCGGGCCAGCAGACAATCATAGGCCGTGGTGCGGGAGGCATCGAGACTGCAAGTTCGATTTTGCGTGATTTACTAGATATCAAACAGGAAATGTCAAGAATTGAAATCGCATAACCTCTCAAAAAGCGACATCTCGTCAGTAATTGACAAGATGACTCTGCAGTGGCACATTGAAATACCAAAAGCAAAGACTTTGGTGTTGCATGAAATCGACGACGAGACCAGCATGGTGACAGGTGACAGCATATCTGCAATTCAGATTGGCGAGACATACCTTCCGTTTCTCTCAGAGACCACATTGCTTGAGAAATTTCCAAAAGCAATTGTTGATGCAGGTGCAATCAAGTTTGTCTGCAATGGTGCAAATGTAATGCGTCCTGGAATTAAAAAATTCACCGAGTTTCAAAAGGACGATATCATCTGCGTTGTAGAAGAAGTGCACAACAAGTTTCTTGCAGTTGGAAAAGCATTGGTGTCAAGCTCAGAGATGGCAAACATAACAAAAGGAGAGGTTGTAAAAAATCTGCATTACATATCTGACAAGTATTGGGAAGCTGCAAAACTCATTAAAAAGTAAGAAATTAGTTTGCTGTAAATTCTCTTGTTCCGTTCTTGTCAACGACTAGAACGTCTATTCCGTCTCCACTTGAATTGTCTCTTAGTATTGCAGACTTGATTGACTTTACTGCCAAGTTTACTGCATCCTTTTCACTCATCTTTGGTTTGAATTCCTGGTCCAAGACTCCAAGTGCCATTTCTGCACCTGTTCCTACAGAAGCATAATCATCTGGTAAAACTGAACCCAATGGGTCAAGTGTGTAAAGTGTAGGCTCGCCATCTATCCCTCCAACTATGACCTGGGTCAAGAGAGGATAGTATCGTCTTTCATACATCAAACTGGACATCATTTTTGCCACTGAGTTTGGAGGAATTTCTCGCTTGAGTTCCATCTTTCTTATCTTAGTCATTGCCCTCATCTGCATTGCCAAGACCTGCATGTCTGCAACCATTCCAGCGCAGCATGCACCGACAAAATCAGTAATCTTGAATGTCTTTTTTGTAGTCTTGCTTACAACGAAATTACCATAAGAGATTCTTCTCTCACTTGCCATGACGACACCGCCGTCATATGTAATACCGACCGCAGTAGCTCCTGGCATGTACATGTAAGCCATATTTGCAATGCAAAATGAGCACAATAAAGGCCTTTCTGTGCAATTGCCCACGGATCAGCACAACAGAGGCAAGAGATCAATACCTTGAAGATTTTTTTCGGGTTTTATGAAATTGTATAACCTACTGTGATGCAAAATTTCTAATTATCTTGCACATGCATTTTGTGGTTTTTTTGAGCAGATCAATTCTTGCAAATTCATTTGGGGAATGGATTCTTGCAAATACATAGGTGCTCCCAACTGCAATGCAAGGCGAGTGGAGAAACTTGACAAACGAGAACACTGGTCCTGTTCCTGCAGAAGATACACTAAGTATTGATTTTCCAAAAGAATCGTCTGCTGCTTTTTTTACCGTATCGACAAACGGATCAGACAATTTGGTTCTTGCCGCAGCCTCTCCATGGATAAGTGTAACTTGAATGTCGTCAAATCCATTTTCTTTGAGATGTGCTTTGAGTCGTGCAAGTTGTTTTTTGGGATCCATTTTTGGTACCAGTCTGAAATCAATTTTTACAAGTGCCTTTGATGGCAAGACAGTTTTTGCGCCGGGACCTTCATAGCCTGATGTAAATCCTGCAATGTTGCACGTGGGCTCGCCTACAAGTGCTTTTTTTGCTGCAATGCCTTTTTTGTTTCCAACAAATTTTTTGATTCCATATTCTTTTTTAAATGAGACTTCGTCAAACGGCTCTGATGCAATAATTTCAAGGTCTTGTTTTGTAAACTCATCTACTTCGTTGTACCAGTCTTTTATCAGCACCTTGCCGTTATTATCACGCAGTGTCCTTAATGCATCAATTAATCGCCAGGCCGGGTTTTCAATTATTACTGCAAGACTTGAATGTGCATCACGGATTGATTCTGTCTTTGAGAGCTCGACATACAGCAAGCCCTTCATTCCAAGGCTGATTATTGGCCTGTCTTTTTCATCAACATAGCCAAACTCCCAGATTACTGCATCGCATGACAACTTGGTTTGGTATTTTTTTAGGTAATCCTCAATGTGTACGCTCCCAATCTCTTCTTCGCCTTCAATGAAAAATTTAATGTTGCATGGAACATCCCCTGTTGTTTTCAAAAATGCCTCAACTGCCTTTATCCTTGTAACAAGTTCTCCCTTGTCATCAGCAGAACCCCTTCCAAAAATCTTGTTCCCTTTTATTTTTCCACTAAATGGCTTGTCATCCCACAACTCTAGTGGCTCTTCTGGCTGGACATCATAATGGTTGTAAAACAAAAGTGTCTTGCCAGGATTTTGTTTTGATTTTACCTCGCCGTATATTGCAGATGGAACTCCTTTTTTGACATGCAATATTTCAGCATGGATGCCTGATTTTTTCATCATCTGAACAATTAGATGCGAGCATTTTTCAAGGCCCATATTTTTTGCAGAGACGCTAGGCTGTCGTATGAGTTTTTGCAGATCTGAAACAAGTCCGGAAAAATTCTTGTCAACGTAATTTTCTTGCATGTGCTATCTCACTTTATCAAATGGCTTCATTGAAAATGGTATAAAATCCAATATGTCAGTTGCCACAATATGTAGTCCGTATTTTTTTTGTGCCATGTATCCTGCCCTGCCATTTACATAGGCTGCAGCAGAAGCTGCCTGTACAGGGTTTTTGTTTTTGCAAAGCATGGATGCAACCACACCAGACAACACATCACCTGTCCCGCCCACAGTCATCGCTGCAATATTTTTTGGATTGTGGTATGTCTGCTTGCCGTCAGAAATTATGTCAGTTGGTCCCTTGAGCAATATTGTCACGCCATTGTCCTTGGCATGCTTTTCAACCATGGCAGACCTCTGTTTTACATTATCAGGAGGCGCCTGGCCAAACAATCTCCTAAACTCACCTGCATGAGGAGTAACTGTAACTTTCTTGTCTTTTATTTCCGGAAGAATTTCTGGCACAAGTGTGCTTGCGTCAAGTGAGAGCATGACTGCCCTGTCAAGAAGGGATGCAATCAAAATTTTTAGTGCCTCCCTGTCTTGGATTCCAAGACCCATGCCTAATGTGGCAGAGTCAAGCTCCTTTGGAATTATTCCAAGAAGTTTCTGGACAGAGCCGCGCGTAAGCTTGGCATCAACTAGTGGAACTACAATTAGATTTGGGGAATATGCTCGAGTTGACGTTACATTGATCTTGGGCACACAAGTGTATACCAGGTCAGATCCTGCTCTCAGTGCTGCAAGCGACGATAAAATCGGTGCACCATGGTAAAGATAATTTCCGCCAATGACTAGGACCTTGCCATTGTCTCCTTTTCTTGACAAAGCCTTGCGTGGCGGTATGAAACTTTTAACAGTTTGAGCTTGTAGAATTTTTGCCAACAGTCGTTTTATTTTTTAAGAGATGATAAACTTTCGTCTTCGACAGACTCGGTCTCTTCGGATTCAATTTCTGGCTGCTCTACAGGTACCAAGATTTTGCGCAAGCTTGCAGGTGTTATGACCTTGCGTGCAAATGCAACATATGTTGTGTGTCCAATTGCCCTAAACGAGTGCCTTGTCTTGCCGTCCCTTGCCTCAATTGTTCTTACAATTTGTTCTGTGCATTCAATGTCAAAGAAATCATTTTTCCGCAATGCTGCAGCGAGATTTTCAAGTTGGTTCATGGTGGGACATATTGCAACAAATGCTCCACTGCCCTTGAGCATTTTTCTTGCCTGTGGTACAACAACCCATGGATCTCCCAAGTCTACAATTACCACATCTGCATCTTTTTGAGGCATCTTCTTTGCAGTCTTGAGGTCAAGTTTTGTCATGGTTACATATTTTGATACTCCGGCTTTATCGATATTTTTTCTTGCAATTGCCATAAAATTTTCATCAACATCATACGTGTACACGTGGCCCTTTGGTTTTACAATGCTTGCAAGAAAAGTTGTAAAAGATCCACTGCCAGTACCAATCTCCACTATCTTTTGGCCGCTCTGCAGTCCAATTCTTGCTGCAATATACCCCAAGTCCTTTGGATAGACAATCTGGGTGCTGCGCTGGCTTTTCATTACATAATCATAGATTGTAGGCTCTAGTGCAAAAATTATTTTCCCCTTGTTTGTCTTGATTGCGCTGCCAAATGGTTTGCCTATCACTTTTTTGTGGTCTATTATTCCCACATGTGTGTGAAACTTTTGTTTTGGCGCAGCCTTCATCAGCCATTTTTTACTGTCATTGTAAAAAAACAACACATAGTCATTTGGTTTTATTTTCCGCACAACTCAACCTAATCAAATGTGGATAAATAGCTTGACTTCAAAATATTTTGCAACCAGTTGACGGCAAACTAGATTTTGTTTTCTTCGCCGGTCTTGGACTTTTTTTTCAGTATCCTTCCAGATATGACAGATGCCACCCAGAATCCCACTCCAGTCCAGACCATTCCCTGCGATACTGTAAACATCCCTACCACTGTAAAGACAAGACCTATTGCTGCAAATATCACAGGGATTACGGCTTTCTTTGAGACCAAGTTCTACATCCTATCTGGCGCATCGATACCTAAAAGTTGTAATGCTTTTGCAAGCGTTTCCTTGAAAGAGTGGACAAGACACAGCCTTGCATTTATTTCAGATTCAGAGCCTGCTGTGAGCACCTTGACATGCTCGTAAAATGTATTAAATGACACTGCAAGTTGATAGCAATACTTTGCAATTATTTTCGGTGACAGGTTCTTTGCTGCATCTTCCACCTGAAGGTCAAACTTGCCGATGATCTTGGCAAGATCCTTTTCATATACAGAATTCATTTCACCAAGGCTTGCTTCAAAGTTTGGAGTCTTGCCTGATTTTTCTATGATTCTAATTGCTCGTGCATGTGCATATTGGATGTAGGGTCCTGTATCACCCTCCAGGCTCAATGACTCTGTAAGATCAAATGTAATTATCTTGTCAAGATCTTGCTTTATCATGGCATATCGTAGTGCACCAATTGCCACTTGTTCTGAAATTTTTACAAGGCTCATCTCGTCAAGCTCTGTGTTTCTTTTCTTTGCCTCTTCAAATGTACGCAAGCTTAGAGCATCAAGAACAAAATCTGCGCTGACATAGATTCCCTTTCTGCCAGACATTTGTACAGACTTGCCTCCAGTGTCAAGATCAAGTGTCTTTGCAGTCTCTGGACTGAGTGTAACTGACTCGTAACCCAAGTGCACATAGGAATCAGGTTTTGATTTAAAATCAGACATTATCTTTGTGATGAGTTTTTGCAGACGCGACTGTCTTGAATCAATGACTGTTATCACGCGGTCTCCTGCAAAATGCATCTTGGTGTCTTTTTCATCAAGCGTTGTCTGCCACAGGACTCGGCCTGTCTTTTGTACGGTATACTGTTTATAGTAAAATGGGTCTGGTAGTATTCCAAGCTTCCATGCTGCATAAGGTATGTCCTTTGCAATATAGGTGGCAGTACCGTTGCTTCTGACAAGAACTTTGTCCTCCTCATCAGATTCTGTCTTGATAACCCAGCAACCTGCAAGCTTGCCTTCTTTTTCAAGTTCTGTTATTCCCATTGATTTCATTTTTTCAAATGCAACTGCCCATAGATTAGAGCGAACTATCTGGGACTCGAAATTAAGGCAGTCATATGTCACCCCAAGCCTCCAGCATGTCTTGAGTTGCTCTTCAAGGACACGCCTTGTAAGCTCGTCTCCAAACTTGGCAATCTCAGATGTGCCCTCCTCAAGTTCTTTTAGGACATGGGAACGCATTTCTGCAAGAGCCTTGTCAGTTTCGTATCGCTCAGTGATGTTGACATAGACAACATCTCCGCAATAGTGGTCAAACTTTTGTCCCTCTGGAGCCTTGTCAGAATATCCACCATACTTGAAGCCAACTATAATATCTGCAACCTGCAGTCCCGAGTCGTCGACATAATTTAGAACGCTTGTATCATATGATGCCTTGTGCAAGATTCGCGCAATCGTATCCCCAACGATTACGTTTCTTACATGCCCTACATGGAGGGCCTTGTTTGGATTTACACTGGTGTGCTCAATTACCATCTTAGAATTTTTTCCAAGATCTACAGTACCATAATTTGCAAGAAGTGAAGAGTGGATTACCTGCGGAATGAACAATTGATAGTTTACAGTAAAGTTAAGGTACCCAGAATTGTGTGCAGAGACTTCGGATACAAATGTTCCAAGATTTTTTTTGTATTGTTCTGCTAGTGCTTGTGCAATATCAAATGGTCTTTTCTTGAGTGCTTTTGCAAGCAAGAACCCTGCATTGCAACTTACATCTCCAAACTCTGGCCTTGATGCTTCAGACAAGTCAAATTCTGCGGAAGGATATCCGAGCTCGTCGCAGGTCTTTTGTACCCCCAATTTGATTTCGTCATAAACTAGTCGTAGTGTCATGGTATCATCAATCTGCCAATAATTTCAGCTGTACTGCCTCTAGTGCCTCAATCATGCCATCTCCTGCATGTCCAGGTACCGTAATTGCTGCCTGGGACTGGACATTTTCTGGTGCATTGCCAAGTGCAACACTTGTTCCAGCCAACTTGAATAGTGGTACATCAGTCTCACTGTCGCCTATTGCAATTATATCCTCTTTTTTTGCAGAAAACATGTTCATTATCTCAAGAAAGCCGCTTGCCTTGTCTACACCCTTTGAGTTGATGTGATATGCGTACTGGCTGTCAGTAAGTGTAACGTCAAGGTTATTTTCTGCAAAGAGTTTTTTTCCCAAATCTACATCAAAATTTCTTTCAAGCACAACTTCGGTAATCCTTGGAAAGACTGGTTTTTCAATTGCCTCTGGAATCTTTGTTTTTAAAAATTCAAAGGCGTCAATGCATTTTTGTTTATTTCCAATCAGTTTGTGTTCAGCAGGACCTGTAGTGATGATCCCTCCGTTTTCGCCAACTGCGATTCTTGTTGTTCCACCAAATACAGACAAGACATATGCTTCAACAGAAGATCTGCCAGTAACATAGATGACCTTGTGGCCAAGTTTCACTAGATACCTGAGGGCTGCAAGTGCATCAAGATCAACTCTGCCTCCCTTGTTGTCAGTGATTGTGCCATCAATGTCAATTGCAAATATCTTGGGCTTCATCTGAAATCACGTATGACGTGGGTCATAATAACTGCTATCTAAAATAGTTTTGAGGTGTAATGGATACATGACAAGAAAGGGAAAGGTTGCAGAGATTTTTAGCAATGCATTGTACCATGACAATCCAGAACTATACTTGGTAGGATACATGGATTTTTCTAAAACACGAGAGACAACACTTGTTGAATTTTTGAAACTGTCTGAAAACTTTGAGACAATTCCCGCAAGTAGAATAGTTTACATCAAAAAGGGAAGCGATACACTATATTCCAAATCAGATAAAAATCCCAAAGCCTAGACATTTTATAAAAATCAGTTAGCTCTATTATCAGGTCAAATCAGACATACAGTATGCTAATTGATTTTCTAAAACCCATACTTGAGAATCCCTTTTTTGTAAAGTATGGTCTGTTAGGCCTTTTTTTGAATGCAGTCTTTGCATCAGTTGTTCCATTTCCAATTGTGGTAACATCTACTGCGTTGCTGCTTGATGGCCAAAGCGAGATAATGGTGTTTACAGTCATGTCAGTCGGTTCCATAATTGGAGGAATCTTGACGTATTACATTGGATATGACGGAGGCAAGGTGTACAAGATCCTGCGAAAGACACACAAAGATGAACACCACCAGAAGAGCTTTGTGTGGCTGAGCAAGTATGGATGGGGCATAATTTTTGCTCTAAGCTTGGTGCCAATACTAACAGAGATTGTAACAGTCATTGCAGGGGTCAAAAAATACAATTTCAAGAAATTTGTAATTTCAATGAGCATAGCAAGGACTGCCAGTGCATTTGCGGCAGTTTATTTTGGAAACATGTTTTTGCAGTACATCAAAACATAGGCGCAGAAAAGAAAATCACATGTGTACACAAGTGGTAAGATTTTATTCAGTAAGATACTACTAATACTGCAGATGGGAATCCCAGAAAAAATCCAGTCCATCAAAGACGAGATGGCAAAGACTCAGATCAACAAAGCAACTGAGCATCACGTAGGCCTTCTCAAAGCAAAGCTTGCCAAGCTGAAAAGAGAGCAAGAGGAAGTAAAGTCTAGATCAAGCGGAAGCTCTGCAGGTTTTGATGTAAAAAGAACTGGAGATGCAACAGTTGTGTTCATTGGTCTTCCAAGTGTTGGAAAGTCAACACTGCTCAACAAATTAACAGGTGCAAAATCTGCAGTAGGTGCATTCCAGTTTACTACAACAACTGTAATCCCCGGAATGATGGAACACCGCGGTGCAAGAATTCAGGTGCTTGACTTGCCTGGAATTATCAAGGGTGCATCAACTGGCAAGGGACTTGGAAAAAGAGTTTTGGCGGTTGCAAAAAGTGCAGATCTAGTTTTAATAATTTTAGATGTATTCCAGCCATATCTTGAGGATGTTATCAGGACAGAGCTTGGCAACATTGGAATTAGACTTGACCAAAAACCTCCAGATATTGTAATAGAAAAAACTGGAGACGGAGGACTAGCAGTAAGCCAACAGGTTCCGCTCACAAAAATGTCAATTAGTTTGATGAAGGACATACTACGATTGTACGGGATGAACAACGGCAGAGTACTTGTAAGAGAAGATGTTGATGCAGACCAGTTGACAGATTTCATATCAGGTAACAAGTTTTATGTCCAGTCCCTTACCGTGATGAACAAAATTGATCTTGTAAACCAGGGCTTTGTCAACGAGTTACAGCAAAAGTCAAAATCAAAATTTATTCCAATATCGGCAGACTCTGATATCAACATAACAGCGCTAAAAGATGCGATATTTGAGAGGTTAGACTTTATTCGAG
>JAJSDS010000299.1 GCA_028580875.1 Nitrosotalea sp. | reverse complement strand
TTGAAGACTGGAGGAGACACACCATCAGAAATGTATGCACCAATAATTGTTCCAGGAATTGACATTAGCGCAAGTTTGATTCCAAGCGAATACACGATTCTTTTTTGTCTTGCATATGATGCAGTAGATGCTACTGAATTGCTAAATGCCGCAAAGAGGCTGTCACTTGCAGCAAGTGTTGGTGCAAATCCAAAAAAAGTCAGTACAGGTACCACTATGAATCCACCACCCAGCCCTATCATGGATCCCAGTATACCAGCTACAAAACCAAGTGGCAAGAGCCACAGATATTCAAACAATGATACCACCAAAATCTAATTTCCCCAGATTAAAGAGTCACGTCAACCTTCGTAAACCAAGATATGCAGTTACTTGGATACCAAAAGTTTCCACAGGTAACCGTCTGTATTAGTTGTGAGTTCAATCTTGAAATGCTTGTTTCCAAGCGGTATTACATGTGTACTTGTTGTAGGCTCTTTTGTTTGCAGATGTGTATCACGCAGCTTGTCCATCATTGCAGACAAGGTGAGAAATCCGTCAGGATTTTCTTTTTCCCAGCATGCGCATATTGTACTGTTTATGACAGTGCTAAAGACTGTTTTTACATCATTATAGTTACTCAGAAGTGGGTTTGACTGCAATGCCACCACTACAAGCCCTGGCAAGTCGGCAGAACCTACCATGTTGACATCTCCAAGATTTCCCTGTTTGCTTGTAAGAACAGTCGAGGTGCAGTACGTGACAAGTGCCTGCCTTGTAGGGTCGGTCAAAAAGTTGCAATACTGCGCAACATCTGTTTTGCTACTGAGCCTGATTGGTTTTGTCATGTTGATGTGTTGTAGTGCAAGCTTGGTTTTTAGATCATCATTTTCTTCATCGTATGTAAAATCAAGAAAAGCAATTTGGTTTGACTGCGTTGTCGTAGATGTATCAGGACCTGCCATTGGAAGAATGAAATGAATTATGATTGCAGCAGCAATTGCGGCACCTGCTATTGCGGCGTAAAGATACTTTTTTGATCGCATCAGTTGATTTTTCTGTATTGCTTTAATAAAGCAATCTGAGAATTCGTCAATCTTAATTAATACCAAAATGTGTCTTGTGAATATTGCGAATAAT
>JAJSDS010000298.1 GCA_028580875.1 Nitrosotalea sp. | reverse complement strand
CACTGTTCCAAGATACTCTGCAAGGTCTGTTGCAGCAGCTGCCACTTCAGAGCTTAACCAATAGGGTATGACAAATAGCCTCCTACCAAGTTTTTCCCTCAAAATCTCTGCCAAACTCTTTTCTGTCGCAATTCCTAATTTTCCTGACAGGTATTGCATTAACATTGCAATTGCACATGAAAGCCATACCACCCAGAGCAAAGAGTATCCAAATGCAGCACCTCCCTGTAGGTCTGTTCCATAATTTCCCGGATCCATGTACCCAATGCTTACAATTAACGCAGGGCCTGAATATGCAATAAATCTCCTAAGAAAACCTGTAAAATGCGATATTTTAGAATCTGGAGGCATGCTTATGATAATCCCACGATATTATTCTCTTCATATAAAAGTTAGCTAAGGCTAAATTATTTAGTATGATCTAATATTGAGAAATTAGGCTGCACAATAATTAATAGACAATGCAATAAACGAAATTGCATGACCGCAAAAAATGCATGGGAAGGAAAATCTTTTTTGACCTGGTCTGACATTGATTCACAAGTACGTATTCTGTGTACAAAAATAAAAAAATCTGGTTTTGAGTTTGATAAAATTGCAACCGTATCCAGAGGAGGCTTGGTGCCAGCCCGGCTGGTTGCAGATAATTTAGATATAAAAAAAATACTTGTTGACAAGAAAAAAATTCCAGAAAAGACATTGTTTGTAGATGATATTTACGATTCTGGAGATACGTTCCAGAAGATATTTCCAAAGGTGGACAAGCAGGCGAATTTTCTATACGCAACCATAATTGCAAGAACTGGGGTAAGATACCCAAAACAGTTAGTGTATGCCAAAAAAACACGTGGCTCCGAGTATGTAGTATTTCCTTGGGACAAGTTGGAATTTGAACGAAAGCATAAATCAGATTAAAGATTAAGTATTGCCATATTGTAAAAACACCATGAATCCATTTGCATGTTCTAAATGCTTTGTAGGCTACAGACCAGGTGAACTAATATCTTGTCCCAAATGTAACCAAGAATTCTGTGGCTCGTGTTTTAAACAACACAGTCACTAGGCAAATCAAAAAATAAGTAGTGGTCATAGACTAATACATTACAATGGAATTTGGCGGCGACG
>JAJSDS010000297.1 GCA_028580875.1 Nitrosotalea sp. | reverse complement strand
TGAAATCCATAATCAGCAGCCTGAGATCTAACCAATGCAGATATAGAAAATGAAATTATAAGAATTCCAATTACAAGGAGATGTCTCAAATGAAAGTCAAATTTTCTTACTGAGAACAGTTTGGCATCTTGTAACAAGCTAGTTTTTGATTGAATTTACTCTGTTTATTACTCTTTTGTGAGTATTTGAACCTCACATGATTTTACCAGTTGTTTAAAGTTATGAGCATCTCTCTCGCTTCCTACAATTACTCCATAATGCATAGGGATTGCAATCTTTGGCTTGATCTTTTCTATGGCTTTGGCAGCTTCCTGTGCTGTCATCACATAGGTTCCGCTTACAGGGACCAGAGCAATGTCAGGTTTCAGATCAGACATGTCTGGAATTAGATCAGTATCACCAGTGTGGTATATGGTAACACCATCTAGTTCAAACAAGAAACCTACCTTGTTGTCTTCTTTTGGGTGGAATGGCCTTTTGGTATCAGGATTTATTTTATCTAGATTATATGCCGGAATGGATTTGATCTTGACTCCCAGTACAGTCTTTTCCTGCCCCGGAGAGATTCCAATCTTTTCTTTAAATGAAAATCCTGTCAACATATCAATGCATTCGTTTGCAGCAACAATGGTAGTATTTTTTGTTGAGATATTTTTTAGATCATCCACACTTAGGTGATCAAAGTGATTATGAGAAATCAAGATCAGGTCTGCCTTTTCTTGTTTTGTTATCTTGTATGGATCAATTATGATTTTGATACTTCCATCAAGACTAAAGGAATCATGGCCTAGCCACTTTATCTTTATTCCCTTATACTCAAACATGATCAAAATCTCGTCTTGCCAAAATTAAAGCTTACTTGGCTCAAGGACAATCTTGTCGCTTGCAACTGAAAGAACAGAGCCGCCGCTTTTTTTTATTCTTGTCTTGAGTTCAGCATCAATGGTAGCCACTATGCCTCCATTTTCTTTCACGTAAGAAACCAAGGCATCGTCAACAGATCTTCCGGATATTGTAACCGATTGAAAATTTTTTATAATTTTTAGTGCATTCTCGGCAGAGCTTTTTTTTTATCATCCATGGATATTTTTTCCAGTTCCTTTACAACCATGTTTGGCACGACATATTCTAAT
>JAJSDS010000296.1 GCA_028580875.1 Nitrosotalea sp. | reverse complement strand
GACACTTTCATCAGGTAATGGAATAACTCCGCAATCAGAATGTGGTCTTTATGGTGCAAACTATACCACTGGAACAGAAGGCAACTATACCGTCAATATATCTGCACAGACACAGACGGGGCTTGCTATGTTCTCCACATCATTTTTGGTACAATCTAATTTCTCATATGACATTGTAAGACAGGCGGCAACCAAGATAGATCCAATTGACTATCCAAACCTCTTTGGTGTTACGATCAATGTCAAATCATTTGTAGGATCTGGACCTGTAACAATCAAGGAATCAGTACCAGGTGTGTTCAATGTAACTACTGATGGAGCAGTAAGCCAGATTAATGACACCAAGATAATCACATGGAACAAGAACCTTGATTCACAAAATAGTACCATAATACAATACAACTATTCTGTACCAATGAAATATCCGGAATTATATGCACTTGGAAAAGCACAGATCATAAATTCAAACTCTACTTTTACAGAGGCAAGAAATTGGTTTGTAGCAGTAGATCCACTTACATCTCAAGTTGATACTACTCCATCAAATGCTGCAAGTACAAATACACTTAACCATGAGAAATCTGGAAGACAAATTGCCTGCATATCATCTACAAATTGTTATTCTGTATTTGTAGACAAGAATAATCATGTAGTAGCAGAAAACTCTACTGATGGTGGAGCAAACTGGGGATCTCCTATACGAATTGAAACAAATACCAATACTGATGTGGGTGTATCAATTTGGTACGATCAATGGACTCCTGGTGATACTTCTGGTAACCTCATTCACATTGCATGGATAGAAAGTGGAACAGATAGCATATGGTATTCTAACATCAACACATCTACAGGTGTTCACACAACTCCTGCCCGTGTAACATATCATGCAGTTTCAAATGAACTTGGTGCAATGACCCCAAGCAATGATATCTCAATAACTAAAGGCACGGATGGATCATTATATGCTGGAACAGTAGATGCCCTGGCACCAAATGCTGGTGAATCATCTCTTAAGAGATGTGACTCTTCATGTACCACTAGTACCAACTGGCATAACATACCAAGTGTATGGGATGGTTCCAGTACAGATGGCAGTCCAAATAATGCAAGGACCATTGCTGATGTATTGTTATT
>JAJSDS010000295.1 GCA_028580875.1 Nitrosotalea sp. | reverse complement strand
AGCGGGTACAGTTGAGTTTCCAAGAGCTGTCTTTACTGCAACACAGACAGAAGATGGTGCAGACGGAAGAGTTGGCACTGGTCCTGTCAAAGGTGTTGTCGAATTAGAAGGAACTGGCACAGTTGAATTTGTTGGAATTACTGGAGTTGTTGTAGATACACTTGGTGGTAATGATGTAGTTGTTGTTTTGTTTGTAGTATGTGAAATCTGTGCATGATTCAAACTTTCTTGTAGCTTGGTCCATTCACCAGGTGCACACAAGTGATCTCCACAGACTCGGCTGTTGCCAAATCGTGCAGTAAGGTGTTGATCATCAGTATAAGAATAATCTCGTTTAACCAGATTGCTTGATGTAGGAACTGATTGTGCCAATACTGGTGCCATCTGACCTACAACAAGTGTCACCACTATGCTTGCAATAGATAACGTAAGCAGTGCGACCTTGGCATTGTATTGCATTAAAGTCTCATAAGTGCCATTTCTATTTAAAAATACCTAAAAATTCCAAGCGCCATGAGATAAAACCAGTTCATTCTAGAAATGCAAGCCAAGATACTTGCGTACCCCTCTTGCCACACCCCTGTATGGCACATGCGAAACAAGAGAGTTTGTACGAGCGTATGAGGACACCAACAAATGGTACAAGGGCATTGCGGCATGTTTCTGTGTCAGTTTGCAGCATTGAATGATGATTGGTTCAGACTTGGATAGGTATAGATAGATTGTTTTTGCATGCTTTATTTTTTGAGCATGATCAAGTGCATCATAGAACATGCTTTGATAGAAATTCCAGGATTTGACTTTATGATATGTGTTTGATTGATTTTTGGACATGGTGTAAGAGTTTTTGTCAGCATGCAAATTGCCAACACGAAGAGTGTGATATGCCTCAGTCACCATCTTGAATTTTTCACCATCTCTTGCAGACATGTTTTTGTCAGGATGGTACTCTAGTGCAAGTTTACGATACGCATCACGAATTTCAGGTATTGATGCACCTTTTCTTATGCCAAGCAGATTATAGCACTGGTCACTGTTCAATAACAAAATAATGGTCGCGTCGTTTTAATAAAGTTTGATCGGCATTTGTTTACTAGAATTGTAAAAGATGTCTAGTTTCTGGGAATTATGTTTTCAT
>JAJSDS010000294.1 GCA_028580875.1 Nitrosotalea sp. | reverse complement strand
GTCAATGCAAAATATTATCTGGTCTGCAGTAACAGAACCAAGGTGCGTGTAAACAGTATGGCCCTCCCAGGAGAGCACCTCAGAGGATTCAAAGATTTCAATCCCATGGTCCAAAAGAACCTGTTTTATCCCCTGTGCATACAAGAGCGGGTTTACGCCATATGTTCCAGAATATCGAATTGCCCCAGAATAGGCATCAGACCCAATGACAGATGATACCTCAGATTCGGGGTATACTATGCTTGAATATCCAAGCTTTTTGCGTGACTTGGCCTCTTCTTGTACATCTTTCCACCCACTTGCGCCTTTTCCAAGAAATAGACAGTCTTGTACTTGCAAGTCACACTCTATCTTGTGTTTTTTTATGTTATCAACCATAATCTCCACTCCTTTTGCTGCAACCCCCCACAGATCTCTGGCACCACCTGTGCCATATTTTCGCAACAATTGAGACAGCTCAAGCTCGCTGTCAGGAGTCAGAAAACCGGCGCTTTTCCCAGTAGAGCTTCCACCACAAATATTCTTCTCAACAACTACAACTTTTTTTCCGGATCCAATTAGACGAAGTGCAGCAGACAGACCTGCAACACCTGCACCAACTATTAACACATCTGTCTTTATGTTACCTCGCACAGGCTCTTTGATAGGTTCTTTGATTCCCAATAAAGTAGTAAACCACCAATCTTGTAATATCATATAACTCAGATTATATTGTAACATAACATACTTGATGCTATTTCTATGTGATGACGATTTTCATTTTAACGCAAATCAAAAATACATGGAACATGAATAATTACAATATTATTGACATTATTTTTATTAGAAAATATTTTATCAACAAATTTGTTTAATCAAAAAATTGCCAAAAACATATAGTATACTGCTAAATTGACCACAGTCACGACACTGCCTATTTTGAAAAATTCAAGAAAAGAAAATGCTCTGACACCTCTTGATTCTGCTGCCTGGATAATAATAACAGTGCTTGCAGCCCCAAGTATGGTAAGATTTCCAGCTATAGTGCTTGACGCTGCAAGCATCATCCATGGTACAATATGTGCACCTGTAAACCCATTTGCAATCATGATGTAATTGTACAAGTTGACAAATGGAACATTGCTTAGAATCTGGCCAAGTGTTACACTGTATAAAGATATGAGTGCATTACT
>JAJSDS010000293.1 GCA_028580875.1 Nitrosotalea sp. | reverse complement strand
GCTAAAGCCGCAGCAACGATTACGAATGCTATCATAACTATTGCAGACTCTATACCGATGACTCCTCTACGAGTCTTCTGTACTCGGTGCTTCATTATTTATGATATGATGTGTCGAGGTTTAATCCTCAAGTATGTTTAATATGATCAAACATGGGGTTTGATTTTTAAAATTCTTCTATGTTTGAATTATTTTATGACTTATCAAATATGAAATATCAGAAATAAATTCATCATCAGAAGATGTTCCATTGGACCATTCTGTTATGGAATTTCTAATCCACGTGGGAATTATGCCCGAGTTGATTTCTGACATGTTTGATGCATGTATTGATATGTCATTATTTTTTATCAAAAACTGGATTCCGTTGACAAACTCGTTGTCGTTTATTTCATTATTTTTCCATAGTTTTACATTGTTTTTAATCCAATGTGGTACATGACTCACATTTGATGTCGTATCTGAGTGCTGTGAGTCATTGAAATTTATGTTGACATCTGTGATAGTGGATGGAAATCCATACATTGATTTTATCTTGTACTCTCCGCTGGTCTTAAAAATTGAACTTGACGCCTTTAACTCGTACAAAAAACTATGATCTGAAAGTACATTGGTTTTGTCTAGGTATACTAGATTACGTTTGTTATCAAATATTTGAATTGTAACTGGTGTTATCTGATATGTATTGTTGATTATGCCTGAAATTCTAATATTATTACCTTCTGAGTAATCTTTTCTGTCTGTTTCAATATTGAAATCAGGTGATATTCCTAGATATGCTGGACCGACATCAATTTTTCCTGTCATCCATGGATGAATTTTACAGAAATAGTAATATCCCGACCACATTTGTTCACTAATTTTTAAGGAATACTCTTTCCCAGGGTTTATGGTGCCACTATCGAATATTTTGCCTACATATGTTGGATGATCTAAAACTCCGCTCGTAACTGTATGTGCGGTAGTATCATTATTTACCCATTGGATGGTGTCATTTTGTCTTGCGTGTATTTCTGGGGGCCAAAATGATGTGGTATTTACTCCTGGACTATTTTTTATTGTGATTTTCCATGATGCGGTCGAATTATCAGCAAATACATGTGTTGTCGATGCTGTGACAAATATGACAAATAATATTGCAATACTATATCGTATCTCCACATGGACTGTAATTGAAAATGACAAA
>JAJSDS010000292.1 GCA_028580875.1 Nitrosotalea sp. | reverse complement strand
AATCCTGGTATCAATCCTACCATCAATGGTATGTATACGCCCGCTTGACTCCAATCTTGCATATCTAAATTACCTAATCACCAAAAAACTTGCATAGTATTTAAATCCATCTTTCATAGGGCGAGATTTGAGCAGATCGCCAGTCCCCAGAATGAAATCAAGGCTCTTTAAATAAAACTTGAGCGCGATTTGTAATCAAGATTTGGAAATAATAATTGAGCCCTGGAACCAACTTGTTATTCATGAAGTATTAGAACTCAGATTTGAGGACTGGGTAACACAAATAATTGCAAGCGCAAGGTCGGCAGGGGGCGGAATACCTACCATCTTCTGGGCAGGAGGAGTGTCATTTCATTTTGCAACATTTCCAGATACTGATACAATAGTTCAGGAAAAACTCAAGGGTAGAATTCACTATTCATCTGTCACATTTGCGATAAAAGAGAAATTTGAAAAACAAATCACACGAGAAAGTGGAGCAATCAATTTTACAGACGTAAGTCATAATGAAATATTTAGCAAACTAACAGAAAAGCTAAGAGCCCAGTCAAAGTTTCAAAATTCTCACTGAGGTTTTTTTCTGGATTTACGAACAACCAAGAATCCACCTACTACAATAAGTGCAATACCTCCGATAAAATATGGAGAAGGATAAGGTTCTATTGGAAATAGAAAGATTCCAGCTGTGATCATAGCAAGATAAACAAGCATTGTTTGATCTATATCAAATACCATCAAGAGTTGCTCCTTTTTTCCATACTATAAAGAATTCTAATGATGTATTTTAGAGATAATTACTAGTTTCTTTCTCTTATCTCAACTTCACTTCCTTCATAATTTGCTGCCATATTTGTAAAGGGGTATTTTTTGAGATCTGCATCTAAAACTCCACCTTTGAATTTTTCAATACTTGTGGTATTGTTGTATATGTCTTGGAGTTGTTTTCCAGCATTGATATTTGCCTTGAAATGAAGATCAGATATCAGAAGAACATGATTAGTAATCAACGGATAAAACAATAGGTATCGATAGTCTGGCAAGACATCAGTCATGTGGTAAACATACTTGAATATCCATGAATACGCTGCACTTGAGACAATTGTTGTATTTTTTTCATCATAGGGTGCATCACTGTTATGAACATTTTGAAGGACGTATGCAACAGCATCAAATTGAGCCGAGACATTAGAGGTAATCAG
>JAJSDS010000291.1 GCA_028580875.1 Nitrosotalea sp. | reverse complement strand
AAAGAAAATTCTGAAAGATTAACAACACTTGAAAAAATATCAAACAATGAAAGGATACGATTCAATGGAAGAACCATTACAGTATCAAATGAAAATTCTGATAGGACTTCTGAATTACAAAATGTTTTGACTAATTCCATAAAACTCATTTCACAAAAAATTGATGAACCAATAATGCAAATATTTTACAAGACAGATCTGCCAACATCAATTAATGCAATAACCATCAATGTGCTGCAACCAACCACAACAGGATTCTACACCATAACAAGTGACATTGTAAAAGATGTCGGTGTAGTATCACATGATGTATCAAACTCAACTCCAGTCATTTTACTATTGTTGGTGCCCCTTTCGGGTTACATTCTTCTACGATCAGAAGAAGATAAGATAAAACTCAACAAAAACCAAATTTTTTCATTCTGTTTCATTTTGATTTTGGTGTCATCATCTACAGTCACCCCGTTTGCAATCAGCCAAAACTATTGGGGAATGGCATTTGCGGAACCACAAAACCAGACCTCTGATGTAAACAATACTGTCTCAAATGGTACAGCTCCAAATACAGGAAGTATCACTGTACCAACCAACGAGACGAATTCTACCGTATCATCCAACAGTACAAAAAATTACAATCTGTCTATTCTTGTTTCCAATTCCACTGTATCAAATAAGACTGGTTCAATTATACATACAAACCAGACAAACTACAATCTACCGTCTACCAACTCGACCGTATCTGTAAATCATATAGTATCAAACCAAACTGCATCCACACCAAACTACCTATCATATGGCCTTTCAACTGGAATCGCAATCTCAGATGGCATCACCATACTACGTAACGGCACCGTTCCTCCAGTACAGGCAAACTCTGATCTCTCAACTGGCATATCTGTTACTGATTCAATCACCATACTACGTAACGGCACCGTTCCTCCAGAAAATGCCACATCAGGTCTCTTCACCAGTCTCTCGATCGCAGATTCAATCAATGTAATAAAAATCGGAATCACCGTACCAGAGCCAACAAAATCCTGGAATTTCACATCAACCAACGGTACCATAGGAAAGGCAAGGGCAGTAAACAACACGCTCAACCTACAGGGCAACGGCTACCTCAAGCAGTCAATCAACTCTACCAACACTCTCAACAACTTTACCGTATCAGCATGGATCAAGCCTGACTATTCCCAAGGCTCTCCAGTATTTGCG
>JAJSDS010000290.1 GCA_028580875.1 Nitrosotalea sp. | reverse complement strand
ACAAAAGAGGCACAGACACTTGCAGCAAATGTTATAGGCGAAAAAATAATAATGATTCTGCGCGGCGTTATCTAGTGTACAACAAAATACAAATTCTAACATTATTTCTGATCTCAAGTGTGACTTTTACTATGGCCTTTGCTGAGACGTCAGAACCTTCTCAAACTGTATCACTACAAGACCAAATTCTAAAACCAATTGAATCTGTACTTCATTTCAAATTTGAGTTCATGTTGTTATTTGACAAAAGACACATTACTGAATATTCCTTAATTGGTTCAATTGCACTTGTGATAATTGTTGTAATTGCATCTTCTGCTAGGGTAAAAAACAAATCAAGTAAACCTAGACTAGGATAATTCCTTTTTGAATCAAATATTGTATTGACATACCAAAGTCATTGTCTGAAATAGAATCATTTGACCACCACTGGATGTCTTTTTTGAACCATTGCGGTATTTGGACTTGATCTGTCTGGTTGTATCTTGGGATGTTGATTGTACCATCATTTATCAGCTCTCGAATTACTGCGGCATAGGACTTGTCAGCTGCAGATCCTTGTTGCAGTGTCTTTACAAGTGACTTGAATTCCATTGGTATGGCAATCCTTCCAGAATCTACCAGATCAAATGATGTACTGGCAGTGACATTGGAGTATTGTGCATCAATACGATATATTCCAGGATTGAAATTTATCTTGTAAAAGGGAAGTGGCGTAGTTATGGTACTGTTTAGCTTGCTTATTGGCAAATTAATTGGCTGACTTGTCTTGTTTGAACTGTCTGTGATGTGTATGATTATGGTGTTACTTGTAATCTCTGAGACTTGGAAGTTGATTGAAAGAAAGTCACCATATTCGTAAACTTGCTTACTTGTTGATATCTTCAGAGAGGGTGTAGCAAAACTGTACTGTGCGCCAAGGACTAGTAAAGTAATACATACCAGCACCAAGGTTTGTCGTTGCCATCTCATGGAAATTAACAAAAATTAATTTCATAAATAGGCTTCCTTGATTTTGATTTATTTTGCACACAAAGCGCTCATAATTTTCTAACAGAATATAAAGGGTAAATCTGTAGTGCCGAGTATGCCTAGTCAACAGGACCAGATCTGGATTAAGATGTGGAAAGAAAATTCCCCAGAGCTTAGAGCAAAGGCCATACAGTGGAGAAAAGAAAATGCTCTAGTACGTGTGGAAAGACCAAGCAGAATCCAGCGTGCAAGAAGACT
>JAJSDS010000028.1:12632-17334 GCA_028580875.1 Nitrosotalea sp. | reverse complement strand
AATTCCTTTGAGGATATGTCTGAACCTCTTTTCTCAATTGTAATTCTGTAAGTGTCAGTATCTTTCATGATTTTGATTTGATTTTTTACGCTCTCAACAATGTTCTCAAGACTAGCTGAAGTGGTATGGCTTACTGGAATAAATCTGTGACAATATCTCATTCTCCAGGGTTCATCTAAAATTATTTTTTTGATGTCGTTTATGGCAACAAATGGATCAATTGATGTCTCTGCCCAAATTATTCCTGAGAAACTTGATTTTCCTATTCGTGGGGATGGATCTCCTAATTCTTCTATGATTTCAGAAATTTCGTCGCATGCCTCTTCCTCCATATGCCTACTACAAGTTGCAATCAAATTCACGCTAATGACTCCGACTTTATTTTGCCCTCTCTTACTATTTTTAATTCATTACCTATCACTTCTACTATGGTGGATTCGCACGAATCTGCAATTTTCCCCCCATCTAGTAGCACGTCATAACCTGAGAATTTTTCTGCCAACTCACTCGAATCACTAAACGATGACTGCCCAGAAAAATTTGCACTAGTGCCTATCAATACCCTGCATTTTTCTAAAAGGGCAAGTATACAAGGATGATTGGGAATTCTTACTGCAATTTTATCTTTCAAGTCAAGTGTTTCTTCAATTTTTTTATCCTTTACTCTGAGAATCAATGTAACTGGACCAGGCCAAAACTTGTCTGCTATTTTTTCAGAGATTTTGTCAAAAAACGCAATATCTTCAATGTCTCTTTTTGAGTATGCTAGAACTGGAAGATATTTTGTCTTTTCCCTGCCTTTTATTTTGTATATTCTATTGACTGCATCTTTGTTGCGTGGATCACATCCTATGCCATACACAGTATCAGTAGGAAATGCTACTACTCCTCCTTTTTGTATGATTTCATAAGCGTCTTTTATCCCATTATCATTGCACTGCAAAATCACAATTTTTGTTGATGTCTAATAGTAAATTATCTCTTTTTATGAAAATGATATAAGATTGATACACGTACTATACCACCATGGATGAGATACAACAATGTCAGTGTCCTCCAGGCGGGGAAACGTACGTAAATGAAGATGGAATGCAAATCTGTGTTTCATGCAGTGGCTGGGTAGGACCAACTAACTAGATCTGGTGATTGTATTGGTGGGACTGTGTAAGTCTTTTATAGTAAAATATTTTGTTTGATTGTTATGTCAGACGACTTTGAGAACGATTTTGAAGATGAATTTGATGATGATCCTAGTGATGATGTAGAGGATGAAAATGACGAGGTTGTTGATGAGGGTGAAACCTAAATTCTTAGCCCAAATGAATCTGCAAATTCTCTAAATCCGCGATATGCCTGAAGAAACTCTCTACCTCTTTCACTAATTCTATACTTACAAGCTCTCTCAGAACTGGTCTGTTCCAAAAGGCCCTGTGAAACAAGTGTTTCTAAAATTTTTGAAAGTCTTGCATATGAGACGTTTGCCTTTCGAATTAGATATGTTACACTAGCTCCTGATTCATCAGGTACCTCATCTCTTGTGGTGGAGAGTATGTCTCCAATTATGCTCATGTGAGTTCTATATGTTATTGCCAAATTTCACTCCTCCTCTTAGTGGGACCTGTGAAATTGGGACAAAGAGTGCTCCCAATCCAACTATTTTTGTAGAGACTGAAACAAAATACAACACTGATTTTGGAAATACAATTGAATACCATCCTAAAAATTCGCCTAGTGCTAGTAGTCCTAGGCCTGCAGCTACGAAAATAGTGCTTCTCTTCCTATTTTCCATATATGACATTATTGTTTCAATTGTCCCATATACCAGTAGGATAAAAGAAATTGACCTTATAATATGCTCAATTGAATTAGCCGGGATGATGAAAAGAGGAGCTATGATGGACTTGAAATATCTTGATTTTGGAAAAAATGATTTTATCCCATGAGAGAATGCTATGAAAAAATATCCTACCGTTTGAATTCCTATGCCTAAGGTTTGAATCCAGGTGTCTATCTTGACATAACCCAAGACAAGAGATTCAAACATGTATCCAAATCCTACAACTCCAAATCCTATGCTGATTGAAAAAAAAGAAATATTCAATCTAAAAAGTGTTGGACTGCCAGTATTTCTAAATCCAATATACGCAAAAATTCCTAAGATTAGACCAACTACAAAGCCTAAAAGATTAAGTACAGACTCGGCAAAAGTTATGAATTCCAACTAGTATTGCTGTCTTCTGAAATTACATAAGTCTTGTAGTGGATTTTTTTCTACCAATCATCAAGAGTTCCGGATGTAGTACCGCTAGTGTCTTTAGCATAATCTCCCAAAATGTCAGTATATCTTGCATCTTTGTATGCTATGAGTTTTACATATTCTCCATATGATATGTCAAGTGAACAATTAGAACATTTGACATATGAAAAATCATCTCCTAGTTCTGCTATCTTGTCGCATTTTGGGCATTTTATTTTCACGAGTTATATAATGACTATAAGACCTATATCTCTTCTTAAAGAACCGGGAAATGATCAGGTTGAACAAATGAGGTATTATCTAATATGATTATGACTTTTTGAATGACTCTTTCCTGAATGTGATTTTTGTAGAAGAACCTTAATAGACATTTCATAATTTTTTTTCAAGGATGTCACCCAAGAAAATTTCTATTATGGCAATATCTACAATTGCCGTAGTTGTGATCTGGCTTGCATTGTATATTCCAGAATCTGAGAAACTACAAAGTAATTATCAAATTTACCTAGAACAAGAAGGTGAGGATCAGATTGCAGGCAAGGTTGGAGGAAATCTGTCTCAACCGTTTGACTTGAGAGAATCGTTGATACAAAAGGTGAATAGCACTAATGGGGACTATGTAACAATTTCATCCATAGTAAGTGGAACAAATGAAGATGCGGAAAAAGAAGTCTTTCATTCTGAGCGATTCTATCAAGTTAATGCATACAGCTTGACCTACAAAGATATGCCTGAAAAACAATTTGCGTTTAAACCTGGAGTTCAAAAGCAAAACTATGACTTTGTCCACCCATTGGTTTTTGCAGACGCTCCACTTGTTTACCAAAAAACAGATGTAATTAATGGACTTGATGTGTATGTTTTCAGAGCCCAGACACATAATGTAGACATTAGTGACAGTTTTCCTCAATATGCAAATGTAAAAATCTTGTCCAATACAAATTCAACTTTTTGGGTTGAGCCAATAACTGGAGATTTGGTAAAATTTGAAAAAAGTTGGCAAGATTATCAGATAAAAGACAATAAAATAATTGCAATTAATGAAAAAGGTTGGAAAAAAACTACGGCGTATTCTTCCTTTATCTTGTCACAAGCAGCCAAATCAACAATTGATGAGTTTAATTATAATAGAAAAATCATGCCAGTGTTATTAGCTTCCTTAACTATAGGAATCAACTTGATCTTCATTTTAAGAAATAATCTCAAGCAATCAAATGAAGTCCTAATCAAAAATGAAAAGATGTCTGCTATAGGAAATCTATCTGCAAGAATATCTCATGATTTGAGAAATACACTTACTGTAATCAAAAGCGAAGTCTCTTTGATCTCTCTTCAAGATATAAAGGATGAAAAAATGATTGAAAGATTGCGACATTTAACACACGCAATTGACAGGATGGACAATCAAATTGGAGGCGTCTTGAATTTTGTCAGGGAAAGACCATTGAAGATTGAGCGATTTTCATCAAATACGCTAATAGCTAACACTCTTGAAAATATCTCGGTCCCAGATGGAATCCAGATTGTAACTCCTGAACAGAATGTATCCATGATTGGAGATCTTGCTCAGCTGGAAATTGTTCTGTCTAACATAATTATTAATTCAATACAGGCAATAGGGGAATCAGGAAAAATCACAATATCTATAGAAGACAAACTGGATACATTTGTAATTAGTGTAACCGATACGGGTCCTGGAATACCTGAAAAATACATGTCAAAAATATTTGAACCATTATTTACAACAAAACAACGAGGGACTGGTCTAGGATTGGCCAGCTGCCGTACTATCATAAAAAGCCATGGAGGAGAAATTTGGGTAAAAAACAATCCTACTACATTTACTATCAAGTTGCCTAAAACACAAAACTCCCGTTCCACAGTTACTTGATTCTATAGAGTCTACCATGTCTTGTGATGAATTATCTGATTGATATTGTGATTGTGCAGATGCAATTCAACTAGATGTGTTCAAACTAATGTAATCTGTACGTGTTAATCTCTTAAAGAATTAAATTGCTACATTTTTGTTGTTCAGTATGATAAGAACGTGTACTAAATGTAAAAAAGAAATACCAGATGGTGTTGAACTTGATCCCTTTGCTTCTACATACCCTTGCTGTAACGAATGTTGGGCTGAATGGAAACAATATAGAATCATGGTCATGAACGAAATGAAACTTGACATGTCTATGCCAGATCATCGAAAAGTCGTAAAAAAATATGAGAAGGTGTTTGTAGGCGTTTTGACTCCTGAAGGAGATGTTGTCAATTTTGCCGATGAGAGTCAGAGAAAACCAGAAAAACCAACCTAGGTTAATATCTGATTTTTTGCCATTTCTGGAATGATCATGTAAATCTTTTTCTTATCTTTGTCATCAAACGATTCTAGTATTTTTTTGATGGTTGTAGAAAGTATGGATTTCTGATCTGTTGATAATGACA
>JAJSDS010000028.1:0-12533 GCA_028580875.1 Nitrosotalea sp. | reverse complement strand
TATCTTTGTCATCAAACGATTCTAGTATTTTTTTGATGGTTGTAGAAAGTATGGATTTCTGATCTGTTGATAATGACATGTAAATTTCAAAAATTCCGTCTAGGTTAAAGGCGATTAGTTTTTCTGGATGATGTAATATTTCATTGATATAGCTTGAAAACATGATTGTTCTTTGTTCTTCAGATAAGTTACATAGAGTTTCAAGCCATGTCTTAAACAAGGTAGAAAATTTGTCAAACGGTATTGTGGGCCCTGCTTGTAATGCATTATTTATGATCTCATTTTTATCCTCCAGAGTCATCGAAAAAAATTCAGATAATCTTTTGTGTAATATTGGTTTTCTTAGAAATTCGGGCAGGCCTGCCAAATTTACTATGATGTTTCCAGCATGATTTGGAGAAGACATGTGAATCTAGGACCTGGATCTCTTCTAAAATCGTATTGCTAAGATTTGGCTTAAATATATCCGGTTATGCTCTCCATGTGTATGCCTTCTACAGTTATCGTTGGTGGATTCTATGGTGATGAGGGAAAAGGGAAAATTGTCTCTTATCTTGCTATGAAAGACAATCCCACAGTAGCTGTTCGAGGTGGAGTCGGACCTAATGCTGGACATACAATTGAGCATGAAAATAAAAAATACAAAGTCAGAATGCTGCCAAGTGCTTTTCTAAATCCATCTACGAGGTTACTCATAGGACCAGGAGTTGTAGTGAGTCCCGAAGTGCTACTAAAAGAAATTGAAGAATTTGGTACTCAAGATAGATCCTTTGTGGATTTTCAATGTGGTATAATTGATGAGTCGCACAGAACAACAGATTCTGGTGGAAGATTAAAACAATCTATAGGCAGTACGGGAACAGGTACAGGACCTGCTAATGCCGATAGAGCTATGCGTACACTAAAACTTGCAAAAGATATTGATTCTCTTACTTTGTATCTTGATGATGTTCCCAATCAAGTAAATTTTGCACTTGACAGAAAAGAAAATGTAATTGTGGAAGGAACTCAAGGCACATTTCTTTCATTATGGCATGGCACATATCCATATGTTACATCAAAAGATGTCACTGCATCTGCAATATGTGCTGATGTTGGAATTGGACCAAAAAGTGTTGATGAGGTACTTGTTGTTTTCAAATCTTTTGTTACTAGGGTTGGAGAAGGTCCTCTGAAAAATGAGATTTCTCCAGAAAAGGCAGTTGCAAAAGGATGGCAAGAAGTTGGGACAGTAACTGGACGCCAAAGACGAGCAGCTGAATTTGATTTTGATCTTGCAAAAAGATCAATCATGCTAAATAGCGCAACTCAACTGGGTATGACAAAACTTGACGTAGTTTTTCCAGAATGTGCACATATGCAATCATTTTCAGATCTGAGTTCTCCTGCCAAATATTTTATTAAAAATATTGAGGATCAGCTCAAAGTACCTGTCACACTAATTGGTACTGGACCTGATGTAAATGATATAATTGACCGAAGGCAATAGTAAAAGAGAATTACAAACGACTACTTTTAATGTGGATGGTTTTTGAGAAATAATATGACAAAACTTCCTTTCTACATTGAGGTATCTGACATGGCTGAGTTTTCAAGAATGGTGTGTGCTTTGGAAAGAGTTCCACGTACAGCATTTTCTTTTGAACTTGATGGGAAAAGCGTAATCTCAGTTCAGATGGATCTTCTCAAGGAAAGATCTGTTAATTATTATGTCCAGACCGACAAAAATGGACACTATCTTTCATATGGATTCAAGTCTGGAAAAGAAGATTTTGATGTTGTCAATACTGTTTCAAATCCCATGTATCTCTATTCTCCAATCATACGAGTAAAATCACTTCCTGAGACTCTCAAGCCTGAAACTGCAGCACCTCCTGAGATTGCATATCAGCCAATTGAACTTGAGGATCTTACAAGTTTAATAAAACTAAGTTATGGATTTGAAGAATCTCCATTTCCACTCTTTGCCTTTCCAGATGGAAATAAGTGGAATGTGGGCGTATTCATGAATTTCAACGAATCCGATGAGACCTCGTACTTTTGTCACATCAAACTTGACTCTGAACCAACAAAACCATTTCTAAGATACTCTAGCAAAGATGGTATTGAACCATCTTTTGTTAGTACTGTAAATGACCACGGGTACTCGTACCTCAAAGTAATAAAACTCAAAGGTAAGCATCCTCTAGTCAAGCTATGAGTAGTTTTAGAAAGAGAATGAAAGATTCTTCTTCTAGAAGCTCTGTAATACTGGCAAATGATCTTGATGGCATAAATCTAGAATTACTTGAAAAACATACTATAAGAAACATCAAAACACTTGGAAAATATCTGTGTGCAATTAAACTTAATTTTCATCTCTTGCTACCCTTGGGTGAAAAAAACATAAAAAAAATAAACAAGGTTGCACATGATTTTGGGCTACAAACAATTGCTGACATTAAGCTAAATGATATTGGAAATACTAACATGGTAACTTTGCAAAGGCTCTGGAACAGTGGCTTTGATGCTGTAATTGCAAACCCCATAATGGGACCTGAAAATTTATCACAACTTGTCAAAAGTGCTCATGGTGATGACAAAGGCGTCATAACTCTAGTGCACATGAGTCATCCAGGTGCAAAGCTTGGATATGGTTTACGAGTACAAGATCCAACTAGTAGAAAAATGTCAAACATTCATGATCTTTTTCTAAAATGGTCTTATTCATTGCATGTTGACGGTATTGTTGTTGGTGCAACGGTTCCAAAGCTCATAGAACTATCAAGCAAGAAAGCAAAAGGTAGATTTGAAATCTACTCTCCTGGAATTGGAACTCAGGGTGGAGATCCAAGCAGCACGCTATCTGCTGGTGCAAATTATTTGATTGTTGGAAGGACAATTTTGAATTCAAAAAACCCTAAGCTTGAAGCACAAAAACTCCAAGAACTGACCATCCGATCATAGATCTTTAACTTTTTTGAACAGCTTTTGAGCTGTCTTGTAAGTCAATTTGGCAAGTGCCTCATCAAAGTTTAGCCATGCATAGTCACGATGTTCATGTGATAGAATAACCTCATCTGTTTTTGTATTTGATAAGAAGAAGACAACTTCCTTGTGTATCACTTGACCATCTCGTTGATAATGATATTCTACCTTGTCTTCAAATCCGTCTACAAATGTAATGTCTGTTATTCCAGTCTCTTCTCTTATCTCCCTTAGGACGGTTTGTTTGAAAGTCTCGCCCTCCTCAATATTTCCCTTGACAAAATCCCAGTGACCTGAAGGGTAGTTCAAAAGCAAGTATAGCTTACCTTTGGATGATTCACGATAAATAACTGAACCCGCGGATCTTTCTTCTAACATTACACAAGGAGTCTCTTGTGTCCAGTATTTCTATTTTCCAAGCCTGCGGCCTCTTTTTTGAAAAGTTCTGATTGCACGCATGAGATCTATCTTTCTAAATTCGGGCCAGTATACATCCATGAAGACAAGTTCGCTGTAAGCACTTTGCCAGAGTAGAAAACCGCTTAATCGCTTTTCACCTGATGTTCTTAATATCATGTCCGGGGATGATTGGGGCAGATGTGAAGTGTATAAGCTGGACTCGATTACTTCCTTGTCTATTTGATTGACATCAAGAGAACCATCTTTTATTCTAGATCCAATTTTTTTGATCGCATCAACGAGTTCATTTTGACCTCCATAAGCTATTGCTATGTTTAGGTAATGATTATCGTAATCTTTTGTAACTTCTTCGAGCTTGTTGAGAATATCTTTTAGAAAATCAGGCAATAACTCAATACTGCCAATTGCCTTTACCTTCATTCGGTTTTTGTGTATTCTTGGATCATTGAATAACTTGTGCAATCTTTCGTTTATCAATTCATAAAGATAGTCTAATTCATCATCTTTCCTGTTGAGGTTCTCTGCTGATAATACATACAGGGTAATTATTTTGATATTTAGCTCTTCGCACCAATCCAGTAGCTTTTCTACTGCATCGGCTCCTCTGAAATGACCCTCTACCTTCATAATCAAATTGCGTTTTGCCCATCTCCTATTTCCATCTAAAATTATGGCAATGTGTTTTGGCATCTCTCCACTTTGAATGTCATTTTCTAGTCTTCTAGAGTATAGACTGTAAAAACCACCCAAGTTGAGAACTTTGTCTTTTATTCTGATAATACTTCGCCACCCTTCTTCTTTCTATATCTATGGAAGAGTAAGGATGCTGATATCAGTATTACTGCAAGACCGATTAATAGTGGTGGAAGGAGAGTAAATGGACTTTCTCCTTTTATCATAATTGTGGTAAATTGAGAAACAACTGGATACAATGTTACCAGTACAATGAGTCTCAAAATATCTGTGATTGAACTTATGCTTCCCTTGAACCAACTGCTCAACAATGAACCTCCGAAAATGCATCCTATGCCCATCCAAAGGAAAGGTAACATTCCTGATATGAAAAGTCCAGTTGTTTGTTGATTCAAAACTAATTTCAAAATGCTATCAGGTTTTGTAGTGATACCCGGTACTGCTGCACCTATTCCAGCTGTTAATGATGCAAGAATCATTACAATTCCTGCTACCAGTGTAAATGTTCGTATGAATCCTCCAGGCGTAGGTTTGTTCCAATTTGCCCATGCTCTGTCAACATCAAATGCTCTGATCAGAAATGCTCCTCCTAAAATACTGACTAGTACTGCAAATATCTCTCGGGTTAATCCAAGAACAGTAGCTACTCCACCTATTAGTAAGAGCATTCCTGGGACACCTAAAAAGAACTTTGAATATTTTGAATCAAACGCAATTGTCTTAAGATATCTTCCTAACACTGCATAAGAATATTCTACTGTTCTACTTGCTCGCATGACCACTCTTTTTACAGAAACTATTGGCAAAACATTTTGAATTATTGGTATTACACTTTCATCATCTTCTCCATCTGATACTATTACAGCTCCATTTGCTGCAAATGTCATTGCAATTGTCTTTACCTGAGAAACTATTTTTTCATCTCCTTGTACACCTTTGTGCTGGGTGCCAGAAACTAGCGCAACCTCTGCCTGATATCCTTTACTTGTTAAATCTTCAAATGTTTTAACAGCTGCAAAAATTGAATTAGAATCTGCATCTTCTGGATCTTCTAACGCAAGCCTTTGTGCTGCCTCAATGCACGCATTGCGTCCTACCACTGGAGTAACAACGCCTGCCTTAATTCCTATGTCATCATCCCTGTCAACACAAATTACAAGGAGTCTACTAGTCTTTGTCTCAGTTGTCCCACTTTGCAGTCCTGCTTCTTTTGTTGACATTGTATAGACGAAAATCGCATTTCCTATTAATTAATGTAGTTTCTATCAATTTTTACCAACGCTTCAAGATGTCTTACTCCCGTCTCATGTTTTGTGACTCTATGGACGAGTTTGATTTGACTTTGATGCTAAAGCATCCGACTCTTGTTTGAGTGAATCAATCTTTGACATCTCATCACTAATGTCGCTAGTAGATGCTCCACCCTTGATCTTGTTTGCAAGTGATATGGTCTCAGCCAAATAATCATTGTATTTTTTGAGAGATTCAAAGTATGCTCCATAGCTCTGTTTCCATTCTGTGGGAGGATTACTCTCTATTAGTTCGCTTATTAATGAGGTGATCTGAGATGATGAGATTTGAGCTTGGCTTGTAAAATTATCTGGAGTTAAGGTTCTATCTGTCAGTTCTTTGAGGTTTAGCTCTGTATCTGCGCTGATTAGTGAATGTCTCTCTTTTACACTATCTAATTCATTTTTATAGTCGGAAACAACAAATGACGAACCATGGTTTTGTGGAAGGAACCATACTACAAAACTTGATACTGCAATTACTGCAAGTATGGCTACAGTGATAATGATTCCTTTCTTAGTTGCCATTTAGGTGAGTCTCTTTGGGGCTTTTAAAAGCATAACTACATTCAACAATTTGATTTTTCTCATGGTCAATTTGTTAATTTCATGGTGTTGGATAAAATTCCTCATAAGAAATATTATAAAAATACGTATTTTTATGTAAAAACTAGATATGTGATCTGAATCGGACCATGTAAAAATTTAACACCCTCTAGCGTATAGTGAAATAATTTTTACAGCGTCTTGCTATATACCACTTCCTTCGTAAGAAGTTGAAATGACTCAAGCATACTGCGTAAAATGCAGAAAAAAAGTCGACATCTCAAACCCAAAGGAAGTTAAGCTAAAGAACGGACGACCTGCGGTAAAGGGCACATGCCCAAAATGTGGTACTAATGTCTTCCGAATAGGAAAGCCATAGTACAATTTTCTTCTTTTTCTAGTCCGAGAAAATCTTGTTATTTTCTGAATGAATCTCAGATATCTTTGACTGGCTTGAGTTTTGGCAGTGTTATGACAAATGTAGTTCCTTTTCCGATTTGAGTTCTTATTTCAATTGTGCCACCGTGTTTTTCAATGATGCTTTTACAGCTTACCAACCCCAAGCCTGTACCAATCTGTCTAGTTGTAAATAATGGTTCAAACATTTTTTCTATTAGGTGTTTTGGTATGCCAGGACCTGTATCTTCCACTTCGATAATTGTAAAATCTGATCTGTCGTTGACCCTAATGTGAATAAGTCCTTTTTTCTGCATGGCTTGAACTGCATTTAGTATAAGGTTTGAAAAAACAATTTCTATTTTTGTTCCATCACATAATATGACATGATCCTCTTCCGGAATGTTTGCTTTTACTTCTCCAAGGTCTATCTTAGATAGTGCCGAATCCAAAATTCCGCATATGGAATGAGTCCCAAGATCTAGTGGTTTTGGCAAGACATAATCTAATACTTCCTCTAACTGATGGGATATTCTTGCAATGGCTCGTTCCATCATTATTATGTGGTTTTTATTTTTTTCATTGAGATCGGGGTTTTGTATCTTCATTAACTCTAGACTGTTTCTAATTATTGATATTGGATTCCTAAAATCATGTGATATTCTTGCAGAGAGATCTCCTATGACATTGAGATTTTTCAGCTTGTGCTCTTCAATCTCTTTTTTTGCATTGTAGATCTCAGTCATATCTCTTATTGCAGTATTGCTTCCAACTAGTGTACCATTATTGCCATAAAGATTGGTTGCACTTAACAAAACTGGAAATACTGTGTGGTCTTTTCGTCTGAACCATACTTCTCTGCTTGATACAACTCCTGTAGTCTTCCATGTATGATATGCATCTTGTAGCAATCTGAGGCTATTTTCTGCTACGTGCTCAAAAATTGTTTTTCCTATGACTTCATCTTTTGTATATCCTAACTTCTCTGCATATGTCTTGTTACAATCTAAAATGATTCCATCTAGGTTAATTGTTCTATAAAGATCTGGCGAGTTGTCATACAAGTTTCTATATTTTTCTGCCATCTTTTCATAACGTTCTAACAGAATATTGAGGTCTTCTTCTTTGTAACTGTATGATTCGTTTTTGTTTTCTATCACTTTATCAGTATGCCCCTAGTCATCTTCGTTTAATAAATTGAGATGAAAGTCTTATTGGTTACTAGGACTTGCTCAGCAACTCTATATTTTTTAATAATTGCAATGCCTATGTCTAATTTACTAACGTTTCTAGTATAGAGTATGCTAGTTCATTTCTCAGCACATGTATTTGTATTGTATCTCGGAATGTGCTATCCAAGTTTCTCAATTTTAGATACAATCTAAAAGTCTGCATGTGGTCCAAACTTGCCTTGTCTGGAGTAATACCCATAGGATCTAAATTCTTTCCAATAAACTGCCACATTTCTTCAAGTGATGGTGTATCTTGATTTATGACTGACATGTTTTCAACTCAATATTGTTATGCCCGTTATTCTTTTGATATCTTCACTGTTTATTTTATTTGCAGACAAGAATATGGCAAGCTTTGTTGCATCATGACCGGCCTCTGACACTTTTAAGAGGTTTATGGTGCCAAGCTCCTCTACAATTCTAGCCTCACTTGTAGTTTTTCTAGATTCTTTTGTATTTGTATGACCATTAGATTTTCTTTCAAGCAGTGATTCAATCTCAGAAAAATCAATGTTTTTCAATTGATTTTCCAAATCTGCTGTGTCAGTAAATTCGATCATTAACTCACCAATAGGCATGTTTATCTTTATTTTGACCATGATTTGACAAAGTCATTTTCTCTCATCAGGACGACTTCCTGGTTTTCTGGTGTCTGGCAACAAGTGAATTTAGAAATGTACTATTATCTAGTGACGGATTCTCTTTTTTTGCTTCTCTTACGGCCTTTGCAAACTTTTGGAATGCTTCAGTTTTTACTGTGATTGTTTTGTATTCTTTTCGTGGCAATTAATTTACTTGTCCGGGACATATGGATAAGTTCTTGGTAGAAGTTTTAAGGTAAAAAATATAGTAATTATCCATATATTGGAATTTTATACAAGTGATTACCTTAAATGGGGAATGTCCGGTATCATGCTGTGGCTCTCAATGAAGTGCACAAAAACTTGTTCCTTGAGGAGTGCTCAAGGCTAACCATGCTTATCTTTGACTGTCTGCAAAAACTGGAAAAAAACCCGTCAGATCGAGATACTATAGAAAGAATGGTAAGCGCAGCTGACGTAATCCGAGGCGGTGCAAAATTTCTTCAGGATGTAGAACTTGAATTGATCTCCAAAACGCTTATTGAATTATTTAAAGGAGTATGTGATGTAAGAGATCGGCAAATGGGATTTGAAATGATGTTGGGTCGTTTTAGAATGTTGGTAAATAAGAATCACCACAGATCCTGCCTTAACTAGATCTAGGCTAGATTTGGTTATATCTTGCTGATGTAAAAATTTGTAAAAAATACCTGATATTTGCAATAAAAAAATAGAAATATCAATTTTAAAAGTGACCTTCATGCATATTTGTACGCTAATCTTAGTACAAAATAAGCAATTTATCATGTAAATCAATATAGGTAGCGATTCTCATAGTGGAACAGTTGACAAAAGCCGAATATGAAAAATTACTAAAAAAAATTCAAGATAAAGTATCTCAAACCAAGACTGGTTCTACATCTAGATTTGAACTTCCCAAAGTCGATATTATGTGGCAAGGAAATAGAACATTTTTCAGAAACTTTTCAGAATTTCCAAAGATACTAAGAAGAGATCCAGAAAAACTTCTTCAATATCTTGCAAAGGAATTTGCCACTCCTGCACAATTTGGAGGAGACAAGGCAGTCTTTGTTGGTAAAAAAGATCCTCATGAATTTTCAGCTCTTTTGAATAGATACCTCAAGGAGTATGTAGAATGTCCTACATGCAAAAGTCCAGATACGAGAGTCGAAAAAGAAAACAGAGTAACCCTTCTCAAATGTGAGGCATGTGGAGCCAGGTCTCCATTAAAGGGTCAATATGCGTAAATGAATTTTGCCGTTAAACAGGTAAATCAACAGCGCAATAGGATGCTGAATATATGTGACGCTGAGTTGGTTGGTAGAACTGTTAGACAATCTGATCTAGAGATAAAAATAACAAAGAGTTACTATGGAGACCGTATAGTTGATGAAAAAGAGGCAGAATCCCTTCTGCGAACATCTTCAATAATCAATATGGTTGGTAAAAGAACAATTGATCTTTCAATAAAAATGGGAGTAGGAACTGCAAAAGGTGTAAAAGAAATTGAGGGAATTCCTTTTCTTATTGTTTTCAAATTTTGAAAATACAACGATTATATACGTACTGAACACATTGTTGTCTGAGAATTTTGGGTAAGCGAAAAGTACTAAACGAAAGTGAATTGAAGGAAATGCAGTTGCCTGGAGAAGGTGAAATGTTAGGACGAGTTGTAAAACTTTTGGGCAGTGATCACATACTTGTAAGATGTACGGATGACAAGACAAGAATGGGCAGAATTAGGGGCAAACTAAAAAGAAAAATCTGGATAAGGGATAATGACGTAGTAACAATTGCTCCTTGGGATTTCAGATCAGATGATCGTGGAGATATTACTTGGAGATATACGCTTTCACAAGTTGAGATGCTAAAACAAAAAGGATTATTGCCGCAAGATTTCTAACAGCAATCAATTTTACAAGGTTCGTATTACAGACTATGTTGTCATTAGGAGTCAATTGAAGTGAATGAAAGTTCTATAGATGAATTCAACGATGAAGTCACAGAAGAAGGTGATCTGAATTTATCTGAAACAATTGATGAATCTGAATATTCCACCACTGAAGACTCGCAAGATTCACCTACCGAAGAATCTGATATGGGGCTCCAAGATAAACTGGCAAAAAAAATGAACATCATGCTTGCTGGAAAAGCAAGGGCAAGAAAAACTGAGAAGGATGTATTTGACAAAAATAAAGTGCTTGAGGCAGTATTTGATAAATCAACAGTAATGCTTCTCTCACGGTTGATAAATAATGGCATTATTTCATATGTCAATGGTGCAGTGGGTGCTGGAAAGGAATCACAGATGTATTGGGCAGTTGATCCTTCTGGTCAGGATATTGCTGTAAAAATTTATCTTGTCACTACATCCAACTTTAAGAAACGTTATCCTTACCTTATAGGAGATCCTAGATTTACCAAAATAAAACGCGGTACTAGATCTCTTGTGGAGTTATGGGCAAAAAAAGAATTTCGTAATCTAAGTAAATCTTTTAACTCTGGAATACCATGTCCAGAACCAATAACTGTGATAAAAAATATTTTGTTGATGAAATTTGTAGGAACTAATGGAGTGCCATCTCCTACGTTGGTTGAATCTGAAGTGGATTACGCTGATTATGAAAAGGCAATAGGAATCATTTCGGATCTATATCAAAAGGCAGAACTTGTTCATGCTGATCTTTCTGAATATAATATTTTCAAGACTGAAGATGGATTGGTAGTTTTTGATTTTGGCTCTGCGGTAGATATAAGGCATCCCAAAACAAAAGAATTTCTTGAAAGAGATATTAGTAATATTACTAGATTCTTTGTTAAGAGAGGACTTACAGTGGACAATCCAATTGACGTATTTGAGAGGGTTACAAAATGATCTTTGAAAAAATTATACTGATTCCAGTTGATCGTGTAGGTGTGTTAATTGGCAAGTCTGGAAAGATAAAATCCAAAATAGAAAAAATTTGCTCTGTCTCACTATCAATTGACGGTCAAACAGGCGAGACAGTCATAAAGGGAGTGGGCGACGTTGAAAATATAATGCCATTTAAGGCTGAAGAAATTGTAATGGCCATAGGTCGTGGATTCTCAGCAGAGAATGCAATGCGTCTTGTACAAGAGGAGACTTCGTTGCATATTATGGACTTGCGACAATTTGCAGGTAGGTCTCCTGCTCAAATTGAGAGAATAAAGAGCCGAATAATAGGTGAAAGCGGTCGTGTTAGAAAAAATATCGAGGATCTAAGTGGTGCTAAAGTGTCTGTTTATGGGAGAACGGTGGCAATAATAGGAGATGGAACACAACTCAAATCTGCCGTAAACGCAATAACTTCTATTTCAAGTGGTAGTACTCATGGAAAGGTCTACAATGATCTTCAAGAATCAAGAAGAAGGCAAAAGCTAGAAAAACTTCAACTCTGGGAGGGTGGAAATATACTTGAGTAAAGAAGTATTCAGCCAAATATCTCCAAGTGAGTTCTTTTACAGAAACAGAGACCTTGCTGGATTTAGCAATCCTACCAGATCACTTTACACATCAGTTAGAGAATTTGTTGAAAATGCACTTGATGCATGTGACCAAAAGAAAATACTTCCTGATATTCATCTTTCAATAAAGGCAGTTGATCCTGAAAAGGCAGACCCAAAGCACTACATCTTAACTGTAAAAGATAATGGGCCTGGAATTGATCCTGAACATATTCCACTTGCTTTTGGTACAGTTCTTTATGGTTCAAAATTTGGTCTCAAGCAAGCAAGAGGTATGTTTGGTCTTGGTGCAACCATGGCAATACTGTATGGTCAAATCACTACGAACAAACCAGTTACTGTGAAGAGCTGTTCAGATGGTAAAACACTTGATGAATTTGTCATGTTACTTGATATCCAGAAAAATAAACCGGTTATCCAAAAACATACTACAAAGGAAGGATCAAAGACAGGTCTTACAGTAAGTATTGTTCTTGAAGGAGATTATTCAAAGGCAGGATCAAAAATTCGTGATTATGTATATCAAACTTCTCTTATCACGCCTTATGCAACAATAACATTTGAAGATCCAGGTGGTGAAAAATTCCATTATGCCAGAATTGTAAAAGAAATGCCGCGTCCACCTACAGTCATCAAACCTCATCCACATGGAATTGATGTAGAAACAATTCGAAGAATGATAACTGATACTCATTATCAAATTCCAACTATTGACAACAAGATGATTGACAAAGTCAAAAAAGAATTGAGCTTGAAAAAAAATCTCTCTCCAAAAGAGATTCTAGAGCGTGCTCAAAAGCGTTGGTCTGATATATCCCGGCCAGTTAGAACCGTGATCTCAGTCATGTCATTTCTAAATATTGATTTTGAGGGGCTTAAAAAAATCAGAATTGATGATATTG
>JAJSDS010000289.1 GCA_028580875.1 Nitrosotalea sp. | reverse complement strand
GCGAAACATCTCTATCGAAAGATGCTGGAGACAATTTCTAAATCGCCAATGCAGATAGTAACAAAACACAAATGGCCGGTAGTTTTTGTGCTCGCAGGCTTAATAGTCGGGTTATCCGGATTCACGGCAGTACAGGACGCACACGCTCAGTTTGGTCCGTTAGGAGCTCTTGCAGATCCTAGCAAGACACATGAGATTCACTGTGCAATGCCGATGACTCCTCCAGGTAACGGAACATTCGGTGGAAGCAATGCCCCATGTATAGACACAGGAGATACAACATTCATGTACGCAGCAGCAGTCTTCGTCATGATAATGACTCCTGGTGGTGTGGGATTCTTGTATGGAGGTCTTACAAGAAGAAAGCACTCCCTAACCGTGATGTTACAAGCATTCATGGTCTACGCAATTGTCAGTGTCCAATGGGTAATCTTTGGATATTCGATAATGTTTGGTCCATCTGCTGATCCTGTTGGATTTATTGGAAACCTTGACTGGGTAGGCTTGAATAATGTATCGCACAATGCGCCAGCCGATGTATATGCTCCAACTATTCCTCACTTAGCCTATGTGATGTTCCAGCTCATGTTCGCTGCCATTACTCCATCGCTAGCCATTGCTGGTTATGCTGACAGAGTAAAGATGAGTGCGTTCTTGATACACGTTGTATTGTGGACTACATTCATCTATGATGTTGCAGGACATGCAAACTGGTCTCTTGGAAGTCAGGGTACCGCACTTGGTTGGTTAGCCAAGATGGGTGCAGAAGACTTTGCGGGAGGAACAGTCATTCACATCACCTCAGGATTTGCTGGTTTAGCTACCGCAATGTTCTTGGGAAGAAGAATAGGATATGGTAAGGCACCGTTTGAACCACACTCAATTCCGCTTATAATTTTGGGTGCATCATTACTTTGGTTCGGATGGTTTGGTTTCAACCCTGGTAGTGCAGGCTTTGCTGGTTTCCTAGAAACACAAGCATTCCAGAACACCAACGTCGCAACTGCGGTTGCAGCAATATGGTGGATGTTCTTAAGCTGGGCACATACAGGAAAGACTAGCGCCATAGGTGCAGTCAACGGAGCTGTTGCTGGACTTGTAGCAATTACGCCAGCCTCTGGTTTCATTGGAACGTGGGCATCAATAATAGTAGGATTTGCATGTGCAACCGTATGCTTCTACTGTGTACTGATCAAGAACAGGGCAAGGATAGATGATGCTCTGGATACTTGGGGTGTACA
>JAJSDS010000288.1 GCA_028580875.1 Nitrosotalea sp. | reverse complement strand
AAGTTTGGAAAAAGTTAACTCATTATCCAAAGATTTGTTTGCATTCTATTTTGATCTATCTGATGAATTCATAAAAAGTTCGTACAAAATAATCTCACAGTATCTGGAAATAGAAAAAAATCTGGGTAATTTCAATCCCTTGTGGTATTATTCGCTTACATCATATCAATACATGAGAAATTATTTTCTCAATCAGGCAATTGAAAACATTGATGTAGTTTTTTCCAATCTCAGAAACATTTGCATGAATAATCTTTTCATGACATCAGACAATGCTGCTGCTTTCATGGTAAACGCAAACAAGTTTAATGTCTCGTACCAAGATGCATTAGGGATTAGAAAAAAAGATCTGCTTTCAGACTCTGATAAGAGACTAGTGCAAACAACCAAAAGTATTGAGAAAATATACGATTCATATGAAAATAAAAATAACAAAGTCAAGGAACACAACGCATTACAAAATAATCCCAGAGAGTTCGATACATGATGAACTTATTTAACAAAAAACTCCAATGCGAACAATGTGATACAAAATTTGTATCATACGAAGAGCTAGTAGATCATGCCAGACACCAACATCATCATACTATTGTGAAATGTGATAACTGTGGAAAGGAATTCGTCCATGAGAAAGACAGGCTCCATCACTCAAGAGAAGAACACCAGAAAAAAATGGAAAGACGCGTTCATAAAAGTGAACACAAGCATGAAAACAAATCTCCCTCTCCGCAGGATGAGGTTGATGCCCATATGAGAAATTTTAGTGATAATTTTTAACTGGAGAAATTCATGAATAACTCTCAAGAAACCGCACGACCCATGTATAAATTAGAAATGAATGTCTCTAAACATACTCGGGTTCAAACAAGTGAAACTGTACTCATCTTGCAAGGTGGTGGTTCACTTGGTGCATACGAATGTGGTGTTTACCGGTCACTACACAAACGTGGAATAAAATTCGATATTGTAGCTGGAACTTCAATTGGGGCAATTAACGCAACAATAATCGCATGCGCGAAAAATGATCCTATAAAAGACTTGGAAAGTTTTTGGCTGGATTTGGCAGATGGTGTGACTCCATCAAATTTACCTTATAATATAAGATCACGTTTTTCCGCAACGTACTCGGCAGTTTTTGGTAATCCTAATGCTTTTTTTCCAAAATGGTTTTTACCGTCTGCAGATTATTTTTTTCCATTTTTGTGGCCTTATCTTTACGATAACACTCCATTAAAAAACACTTTAAACAAGTAT
>JAJSDS010000287.1 GCA_028580875.1 Nitrosotalea sp. | reverse complement strand
AATGCAGACGGTGACTCGCTGCGTTTTTGGATAGAACCCACAACTGCTCCAGATGATCACTATATTGTAGACATTCACATTGGAGACCATCTAGTATACTCTAGTTCTCCAATATACCTCAGACCCGGAATAGCCCAAGAGATCAAAGTTACAACAAATTGGCCTCCCGTTGTCAACTCACTTGTGACTGCCAAGGTCCTCAATTCCCAGTCACATCCAGTTCAGCCTTCAGATGGCAAGTTTACAGTCAGCATCTATGATAACAATGGTAATAAAATATCAGACTCGCCAGTCACATCACGCGGTGAGGCATATTTTTCAAACCTCAAAGTTGGCGATTATACTTTCAAGGTAACAAGAATAGATGACAATTCAGAATATGCAACTACTTCCATAACAGAAAGTGGTTTGGTTACAACTTTTCAGATATCGCCAAACCTAGAGATACCATCGATAAACTCTACCATATCAACAGGCTCATCTACCAACTCATCTTCAATCCATCCAACAATCATTCCAATACCTCCTACACCAAAACCTCCAATGCTAACCTGCAACTGTGTTGCATTCAGACTTGACAACGTACAAGATTATTGGCTAGACAATGTACAAATACAGGTCATAGACAGTTTTGCAAGCAAGGATGCTGGAATTACAACAGGTGCAATAGGAAAAGCGTTTGGAAACGATTCCAAGCTTGTAAATTATCTTGAATCAAAAATACAGGAAGGCAACATCGATGTTGCAATTAACGGATGGAGTTTTGAAGACTTTACGGCTTTGAGTAAAGACCAACAGTCCGAGCTATTGCATGACTCTAAAACCAAACTGTCAAGCTTGCTTGGCATCAGCCCATCAGTATTTATTCCGCCATATGAAAAAACCAACGACGATACATTTTACGCAATGGCAGACAATAACATCCATATCATGAGTAGATCATCAACAAAGATTCCATCAAACTTTACAGAAAAAATCTACAATTATCCTGCAACGATTTTCCCAGGAGTGTTATCACAGAACATCAACCAGAGCGCATTAAACGACAAAATAATGTCAAGCATAAAGGACAGCATACAAAATAACGGTTATGCTATAGTTACAATCAGCTTCCAAGATTATGCCCAAAGCAATGGAACGGTTAAACTAAACGCACCAGATACTGCAAAGATCCAGAACCTCCAGTCCTTGATTGGTACCATAAAGGACAGTGGGTACAGGATAGCCACGATAAGTGAGATGCCAGGCTTGTTCAAGATTCCTGCACCGTGGGCGTCAG
>JAJSDS010000286.1 GCA_028580875.1 Nitrosotalea sp. | reverse complement strand
TGCACTGTCACAACAGAGGTACCTGTGCTGCCAGAATGTACACTGTTTCCTGCATATTCGGCAGTTATTGTAAGTGAATTTGGAGGATTGTCAGACGGAGTGTATGATACAGAACAAGAAGCAGATGACAAGTTACAGAAAGACAAGCTGAATGTACCTCCAGCACCTCCATCACTCCATGATACCATGCCATCAGGTATGGTTGGCAGACTGGACGTATCTGTGATTGTTGCAGTAAATTCTGTTCCAGTTCCTTGGTTTATTGTAACAGTGCTTGGTGCCACAGTTGTTGTCGTGCTAGTCAGATGAGATATTGCCAAAGTAAATTGTCCCTTGTTTGCATTGTGAGACGAGTCACCTGCATAGTTGGCAGTTATTGTTATGCTACCAGCATAATTTGCAGGAGGGGTGTACGATACAGCACATGCTGCAGATGATAACACACAAGAAACTTGGCTGAATGTGCCGCCCATGTTGTTATCATTCCAAGATACGATGCCAGATGGAGTAACAGGAGAACTCGAACTATCTGCAATTGTCGTGGTAAGTTGGACTTGGGTTCCAGGATTTATTGTTTCAGAGCTTGATGTTATAGTTTCAGTGACTGGATGTAATGTTGTGGCTTTGATAGTTGAGGTGCTGGAGCTCTTGGAATGTGTTCCATCACCTCCATAGTTTGCAGTTATTGTAATGTCATTTGCAAAATTAATTGGTGGGGTGTATGATACAGTGCAGCTTCCAGATAGTAGTGCACACATGGCAGAGCTAAATGCCCCGCCTACACTTCCATCACTCCATGATATGGCACCTGTTGGGGGGCTTGGCAAGCTGGATGTATCAGTTATTTTTACAGAGAACGATATTGAAGATCCTGGTTGTACGGTTGCAAGATTTGGAGTAATCGCACTTGATGTAGGATCAATTGTAACAATGGTTGTAGTTGTGTTGATTTTGGGTTGAGGAGTAGAAGTGTTACTAGAGTTGGTAATTGAATTTGTGTTTGATTGCAAAGTAGAAGTATGCGTTGAATTTATCCCAGACGTTGATACATTAGAATTAGAAGATGTGTTTGACGAAGATGTATTTGATGAGTTTGTGCTAGATGTACTTGAAGATCCTTGGGATGAGGTCGAGTTTGTAACAGTAGAGGTGGAATTTCCAGAGTCTGTGGAAAAGGCATATTGTGGGAAGACTAGCATTGCGGCAAGCGAAATGATGAATAGAACCTTTAGATCCATTTTGCCTTATATCCTAAATTCGTCAAATAAAGAATTGTTACACATTGT
>JAJSDS010000285.1 GCA_028580875.1 Nitrosotalea sp. | reverse complement strand
CAAATTACTTTTTGACTCATCACCATCAAACAGAGTCAATTTCAAGGGAGAGTTTTACCAATTAGAAGAAGCATGCTTGCAAGCAAAGAGTATTCGCAAGCCAGCACCGCCAATCTACATGGCAGCAGGAGCACCAAGAACACTTGCACTATGTGGCAAGTATGGTGACGGATGGATTCCAATTGGATACACACCAGAATTGTATGCAGAACATGCAAAAGCAATCAAGGCATCCATGAAAGAAAATGGACGAACCGATGAGAACTTTAACTATGCAGTTGATATTGATGTATACTTTTCAGAAGATGCCGAAACTGCATGGGCAAAAATGAAAAACGCAGTAAAGGTCAGTTTGTTCAAACCAGAGGTTCTCAAGGTTCACGGCATCCAAGACATTGCAGGTTTTGATTTCAAGAAATACTTTACAGAATATTCCATGTCAAACCAAGAATGGATTGTAAAGATGAGAGAAGCTGCACAGACAATCCCAGACGATGTTGCAAGATCGTCCATTGGAATGGGTACACCAGACGACATCATTCCAGTCTTTGAGAAATTCATGAAGGCAGGTGTCAATCACTTTATCGTAAGATTCTGGGGTTCAGGATACTTTGGTTCCATTGACAAGTTCGCATCAAGCATCATGCCTTACTTTAAGGACCAGAATAATCCAAGAAAGTAGTTTTCTTAAAAATCCCTTTGAGAGTTTTGTTAGTCCAAGTTTTTCATTTTAATACATAACAAAAAACACAAGACTAATCCGTAGATGATTTTTCATCCAAATTTGGCATGAATGGCTTGCTTTTCCCTATACTTTTGAAGAGACATTCATCAGAACAATGTGTGCTTTGGCTCACTTCAAGCTTTTTTCCACAAATCTCACATTTAGTCAAGTCTTATCTCCCATCTCAACATCAATACATTCATCAGGCTCACTTGTGTCATCAGCCTTTTTTCCCCACTTGTTATTTCTTCTCCCATAATGCGTTTCCCATTCTATTCTTTCAGAATCATCTTTGGAACCCCATTCGTTACCTGCATGTCCATAATTTCCAGATGATTCAGAAATTTCACCAGTCAAGGTTCAAATATTTTTTTAGGGATTTTGCTTTTAAACTACAACTCAATTATCACGTGTGAGAATCAAGTCGTGCTTTTCTTCATACTGCCACATAAACAGATAATAAAAAATTGTGTCTGATCAAGAGATCAGATCACACAGTACTTGCCATTGTCTAGTTATTCTCCTCTTTTTTGCGTTTTTTCATTAATTCATCAAATTTTTTC
>JAJSDS010000284.1 GCA_028580875.1 Nitrosotalea sp. | reverse complement strand
ACGTAGAGTTTTTTTCCCCATCCGGTCAACATTTTGGCCTGGTTTGCAGATGTGTTGTCAAAACTTGAGAGAGATATCCTGGTTTGTTTTACAAATTTTTTTGATTTTTCCTTTAATGATTTTAGATCGTCAGCTTGGACTAGAACATTAGCAGTAACTGTGAACAGTTTTGTACTGTTTTTTTCAAGTGCAGACACGGCCTCAAGTGCCATCTGGATCTGATGCATCATCTTGGGATTGGTGCTTTGTGTAGCCTGCATGAGGTGAATCTTTTTTCTCAATTTTGAAACTGCCTTGTCTTGCTCTATAGGAGCAAAATTGAGCAGTATCGCATCAGATACAGGAAGCAGGGAGTGAATCCATGCCGGTGAGAGCGTGGATGAGAGAGAATACAATGTAAAGCATTTGGCTAACTTGCCATTCTCAAGTAGTACATGTTTTAGAAATTCATTTTTTACAGAAAATGGTACCATATTTGTTGCAAGAAAATAATCAAAACCCTGTCTTTCAAGTACCCAATCCAAGGGCTCTGTGCTTGACATAAAAGTTCTCAGAATTTGGAGATGTCTTATTTCGTTTCCCATCTGTGTATCTAACGGTTCTTTCATCATTGTGATGCGAAGTGGTTCCTGGATTGAAGTGAGCAGTGAATAAAAATGTGATAGTACTGTTCGTTGCTTTTCATCAGAAAGTGTAAAGAAATTTGTTGGCTTTACTTCATAGTTATGTATTGTCTTGGTTCTTTGCACAGAATTTAGAGAACATTTCTTTTTAAGGAAAATGATGATCAAGAGATTTCATATTGGCATAAAAAGTAATAATTTTTCAAGCATGCATACTGATGTACTAATAATGCTCTGTGGAACAAAGAACGTCGAAGATGCTTCATTTTGTTCGGCTTGTGGGAGCATTCTGAAATGATATAGTCTATTGTGATGTTTTTGCCCAAAACCACGTTCAAGGAGTATGTTGAATGTATCAGGCCTTACACATGCTGGAGAGCCATCTTCTGCTTTGAAAATTAATCCAAGAAATTGTTTACATGTAACATTATGTGCTGCAATTCCTGAGTTGAATTGAACAAGGGAAGGGGATTTCTCTTGCTGACAGTCAGTATGAGTCCGGGACACTGAAAATAATTGAATAGAAATTGTACAGTAAGCTAATTTGGAGTAGCTACAAAATTCCTTTTCCTTAATTTTTTATTTTGATCTAGTTTCTAGAATATTTTCCCATTAGAGTAGATTCTGTAATAATGTGCCCATCCATTGCCTTTTGGAGATCCGTTA
>JAJSDS010000283.1 GCA_028580875.1 Nitrosotalea sp. | reverse complement strand
GAGCCAAAAGAAGAAAAAGACTTTGTATGGGATCAAATAAAATCTGACGGAAGCAAAACATACCAAGGTAGATACAAGATCATATCCAGTGCGTCTTCTGATTCTGGAGATGTATTGCAAAAATCTGTTACAATAAATATTTTAAAGTAAAATCTAGTCCTACAGATTTATTTTATATCATAACTTAGCAACTGCATGCCGAGTCTTCACACTTGACTGCAATTTTCTCACCTGTCTTTACTATTTCTTTTATCAATACTGAAATTTCCTTGCCTGCTATGAAATACAGTGTTGATTTTCCGTTTTCTTTGGAATTGACAATCTTGCATTGTTTTAATGCCTTGAGATGATGTGATATCAGAGGTTGGTCTTTTTTTAGTTTCAAAACCAATTCATTTACGGACATTTCCTTGTTTTTTTGCAATAATTCCAGTATGTTAAAGCGTGTATCTTCGCAGATGCACTTGAGCAGAGTCATTCCATTCATATCAATATAGATTTATATCAATATCAATTTATATAAGTATTTCATGACTGGCTCAAAAAAGATACTGTTTGTCTGTGTTGAAAATGCTGGTAGGAGCCAGATGGCAGAGGCATTCTTCAGAAAATATGCACCAAAGGGATACGAGCCTGCAAGTGCTGGAACAAAACCAATTCGTGAGGTAAATCCTGTTGCTATAGAGGTGATGAAGGAAATTGGCATAGACATTGGCAGGCAAAAACCCAAGGTGCTAACTAGTGATATCATATCTGATTCAATTCTTAGTGTGAACATGGGTTGTATGGACAAGACAGAATGTCCTGCAGTCTTTATGAAAAACTCTCTTGACTGGAATATCGAAGATCCAAAGGGAAAATCTATTGATATGGTAAGGGTGATTCGAGATAACATCGAACTAAAGGTGAGACAACTTTGCAAAACTCTAGAATAACAAACAGGTTGCCATCTAACCAACAGAAGTTTTTTGCTGAATTAATTGGAACGTTTGTCATTGTAGTGTTTGCAACTGGTTCTGTAATACTTGATGCAAAATATGTTGGAACGTTTGGTCTGTGGTTTGTAGCCTTGGCACCAGCTGTTGCAGTAGCTGCAATGGTATATGCTTTTGGAAAAATATCAATGGCACACTTTAATCCGTCTGTTACAATTGGATTTCTTGTAACAAGACACATGCCCAAGAATCTCTTGCCTTTGTATCTTGCTGCAGAAATAATTGGAGCGCTGTTGGCAAGTGTATTTGTAAAATATGTCATAGGAATTGATGCAAATCTTGGATCAAATGCTCCTGATTACCATTT
>JAJSDS010000282.1 GCA_028580875.1 Nitrosotalea sp. | reverse complement strand
TGCAAAGGCAGCCATGTCTCATACCGGTGCTCTCATGGGCTCTGATGAAATCTATGATGCATTGCTGACACAGTCTGGTGCAATCAGAGTTGATACGATGGAAGAATTGTTTGATTATGCAGTGGCTTTCTCAAAACAACCACTGCCACTAAAAGGAGATTTGGTTATAGTATCAAATGCAGGAGGACCTGCAATAATTTCCACTGATGCTTGTTCTAGGATGGGAATAAAGATGGCAAACATAGAGGACATACGACCTCAGATAAATGCAGTTATCCCTCCATGGGGAACTTCTAGAAATCCAGTAGATATTGTAGGAGATGCCGATTTTAATAGATTTGATCATGTACTAAATCTTGTACTTGCACATCCAAATGTAGGTTCTGTCATAACAATGTGTACGCCATCTGCAACACTTGACTACAACAAGCTTGCAGAAGTAATTGTCACTGCCTCAAAAAAATACAACAAGACAATTCTTGCAAGCCTAATGGGTCTTGATGAAGGAATAAGGAATCGAGAAATTCTTGCAGAGGGAGGAATTCCATATTATGCATATGCAGAAAAAGCGATAAGGGCACTCAAGGCAATGCTAAGATTTTCACAATGGTCTCAAGCATCTGAAGGAAAGATCCACCAATTCAAAGTAAACAAGAAAAAGGTAGAACAGATTTTTGCCAAGGTAAAATCTGAGGGAAGGAAGAACTTGTTAGAAGAGGAAGGACAAGAAGTTTTGAAAGCATATGGTTTTCCTGTGCCAAAAAGCATTCTTGCAACAAAAGAGAAAGAAGCAACAGTTGCGGCAAAAAAGATTGGATATCCAGTTGTAATGAAGATAGCTTCCCCACAAATCATTCACAAATCTGATGCAGGAGGAGTCAAAGTTGGGCTAAAGACTCCACAGGAAGTAAAAAAGGCCTTTAAGGAAATAATAAAAAATGCAAAAAAATATGACAAGAAAGCCATCATCAAAGGTGTCCTAGTTCAAGAGATGGTAAAAGGTGGAAAGGAAACTATCGTGGGCTCAAAACAAGAGCCAGGATTTGGTTCTGTAGTTATGTTTGGAATGGGAGGAATCTATGTTGAGGTTCTAAAAGACGTCACATTCAGGGTTGCACCTGTAACAGATTCTGAGGCAGATGAGATGATCTCATCTATTAAAACAAACAAGTTGTTGCAGGGTGTGAGGGGAGAAAAACCATCTGATGTTGCAAAACTCTCAGATTGTATCCAAAGAATTTCTCAGCTTGTGACTGATTTTCAAGAAATAAAAGAACTTGATATGAATCCAGTCCTGGTATTTGAAAAAGGCAAG
>JAJSDS010000281.1 GCA_028580875.1 Nitrosotalea sp. | reverse complement strand
GCTGCAAGTGCAATGGCTGCAATCAATGATGTTACGAGAATTAGATTTCTCCGCATGAAAGCATTTCATTGCAAAAAATATTTAGCCATATTTCAGAATCATGTGCAAATTACATGCAAATTACATACGAATCATTACAATTCTTGAGCGTGATTTTCACTTTTGATATTTACCATGTGAGTATTATATCAAGAAGATTCACATGCTTTATGAACAAATCCCAAACGACAGTTTTGTTAGTTTTTGTTATTTTATTTTCATCAATTGGTTTTACCTATGCAAGTGCTCAAATACTTGATCCAAAAACCGTACCTAAAATAGTATCAAGTCCTGTGTCAGTATTTGGAAAGACATATTCTCTTCAGGTAGAGAATAAGACATACAACATTTACTACGGATTCAAGTTCACATATCCCAATGTTGAAAACATCTCACTTGTTTCAGACCATAACTCAATGCAGATTAACCTAAATGGAATTACAGAAACTGATTCCATGTGGATTCAATTTCCACAGGATCTGGTCTCTGCCGAAAATAATAATTTCATACTTTACGTAGATGGGCACGAGAAAAAATACGAACTTGCAACATCTGATCATTCAACTATCATGGGATTTACTGTTCCTACAAATACTACACACATTGAGATTCAAGGAACCCATGTCATACCAGAATTTCCAACATCTGCAGCAGTTGCAATGATGATTGGTTTCATCATAGTAATCCTTAGAATCCGATAGAGACCTTATCCAGTTCAATTCTTTCAAATTTTAAAAATCATGTTCAGGATTTAGATAATGAAGATTAAGGCGCCGGGAGAGAGATTTGAACTCTCGAACCCTTGCGAGTACGCGCTCTATGGTATGTTAATTTCCAGGCGCGCGCCCTACCAGGCTAGGCGACCCCGGCATCGGTTTCGCCAATTCAATTTCGTTGTAAAACCGACTATATATTACTGTAAGAGATGATCAACGTACAAACTTTTTTTTGTAAATAATGGCAACTAGTGTAGTTCCTATGAAAGGCGCAGTCCAGTATAACCAAAGGTCATTTAGATACCCAGATACAATTGCAGGCCCAAGTGATCGGGCAGGATTCATAGATGCACCAGAGATGAACGCAAAAAAGAAAATGTCAACAAAAATCACTGCCCCAATTGCAGCACCTCCAAATCTATTCAATCCCTTGGTGTGTACAACAAGTAGGATCATTGCCATCAACAATGCAGTTACCAAAATTTCAATACCTACAATCACAGGTATAGAAAAATGGTAATCAGGAGCATTTGATCCAAGATTTGCATCAATTCCTATGACATATTTTACAAATACACTTGCCAACAG
>JAJSDS010000280.1 GCA_028580875.1 Nitrosotalea sp. | reverse complement strand
GGTCAAATTTTAGATATCTAGTCATTTCAAACCTGAAATGACAATGTATCAGACGACGTCTTGTGTAACTCATAAATGCCTGAAAAATCGGTGACTGAACAATGGATTTGTTAGTTCTACGACATGGTGAGGCAGGACGAGGATCTGCCTTACCTGGTGATTCCACGAGAGCACTTACTACTGAAGGAAAACAAGAGATTGCAGATTTATCAAATGGCCTGAAATCATTGGGCGTAAAACTTGATGTGATTTATACCAGCCCGCTCTTGCGAGCCAAACAGACTGCAGAAATTGTAGCAAAATCTCTAAAATACAAAGGAAAAATTGAGGAACTTGATTCGCTAAAGCCCGAGGGAAGTAAGCTAGACTTCTATTCTGTATTATCAAAATTAAAACAGGATTCTGTAGTGCTTGTAGTAGGCCATGAACCATATCTGAGCGACATGATAGGTGAGGCAATATCTCCATCAGGTTGTAGGATAAACCTAAAGAAAGCAGGATTAGCAAGAATCAAAGTAATATCAACCCTTCCTAAAATCAAGGGAGAATTAAGGTGGCTACTTACTCCAAAACAATTGAAAAAAATTGTCTAGTTGTTTTACGTTTCCTATGTTTTTCATTTAGTAAAAAAATGTAAATCAGAAGTAGATTAATAGTAACATGATGAATTCCAAGTGGGTAATGTTTAGCTGAAAATCTCTGTAATCGATTTAGGCTTCAACTCTGCCAAGTTAGTTATCTATAATGTGAAAGATGATGATTCATTTGATGTATATCATCAGGAAGGAATCAAAGTAAGGCTGGGAGAGGGGCTCGATGAAAAAGGCCGATTAGGAAAAAAACCCATGTCAAGAGCAATTGACACCCTAAAAGTTTTCAGAGATATTATCCAGCTGAATCCAATTAAATCTGTGCTACCAATTGCCACAAGTGCAGTTAGGGAAGCAAGCAATAGGGATGAATTTCTGAATTCTGTTTCCAAGGAAACTGGATTTAATTTCAAGGTCTTATCTGAAAGGGAAGAAGCATTGTACTCTTATGTTGGTGCAATAAAGTCACTTGACATTCCTGATGTATTATTCTTTGATATTGGTGGAGGTAGTCTAGAAATCGTCCACGCTGAACGATTCAGAATAAAAAAAGTAATTTCATTACCTCTTGGAGCTCTGAGGCTAACAAATCAATTTGATGGCAAAAAAGGTAAGTTGACTGACAAGAATCTTAAAAATCTCAAGAGATATGTATGGGATCTTCTTCCAAGCAGAAAAGACTTGGGTATGAGTGAAAATACCAAGCTTGTTGGAGTCGGTGGTGCATTGCGTGCACTGTCAAGATACGAACAAAGAATTTCAGGATATCCTCTTGATAA
>JAJSDS010000027.1 GCA_028580875.1 Nitrosotalea sp. | reverse complement strand
AAGCACCAAAGCAAGAAAGTGGCATGATAATGACAAACAACAATTCTGGAGGAATGTCAGACATCATAATGCCATCTCCTTCACAATTATCAGGTGAGACAGTTACTGCTCCAACAATGATGCAACAGCCAGTAGTTGATGAAAATGTTCTCAATGATATGGTTACACGTGCTGTCGACCCATTCCAAAGAGAACTAGCAAGAATGCAGGATACTGTAGGAGATGTTAGAAATGAGATCAACTCAATTCGAAGCACGATTCAAGACTTGACACTTACATTTGAAACATCATTGACTGATCTCAAGGCATTTCAAGCAGAGATTGCAAATCCACTTAATTTCATGCGAAAGTATTTTGATTCAATGGATATCAAGGGATTATCAGACCCAACACTTCCATTACATACTGAACAATCACCAATACACTCTGTAAATAACTCTGCAGAAAATTCCATGCCAAATAATACAGAACCACAAGCAGAATCCAACATAGTAGCGACAAACAGTTTACCTACAGCATCAGCACCAAAACAGATTGATGAATCCCAGCCAAAACAAGAATTTCAAGAATCCCTTCCATTCAATCAATTATTCAATGGTAGTCTTACACTAGGTAAACTCATGAGCACTACAACAATTTTGGAAGAAATTCTCCAGACTGTAGACAGGGGCTCAATTGACATTCTAATAGAACAGTGCAAAATGATGGGATTAAGACAAGAAGACGAACATGTAATATACAACATAATCAATCTGATGGACCAATCAGGTCTATCAGTAAAGGAAATACTTGTCATGCTATACAAATTTGGCAAAGTTATGGGCATTGCAGACAAGGAAGCTGATTTGACATATGCCAAACTCATAATGAATCAAGGAAAGTCCCATAGTCCTCTGATGACAGTGGAGTCAAAGGAGAACTAGCATGGGATCAGCAGTTTTTACAGAAGCAATTCTCATTGTAGCATCAGTTATCGTAGCTGCAGGCCTTGCCGGTGTTGTAATGACAAAGGTTGGTACATTCCAATCTACTTTTACTCAAACAACTGAGAATCAAAAACAAACTATTTTGACAAATATCAAAATCCTATATGCCCAAAATCCAACATCTACAAGTGTCAACGCATGGGTAAAAAATATTGGGACGTATTCGATTACAAATACGCAAAATGTTGACGTATATTTTGGTCAAACTGGAGCAATGCAAAGAATTCCATACAATGTAGGATCTCCATCATGGACATTTTCAAGTCCAGTGACTAGTTGGGACAAGGCAAATACGGTACAGATCAACCTTTCAAATTTATCTACAATTCAATGCAGTAGTGTATACGAGTTACAAGTAACAACACCAAACGGAGTTAGCGATGAATACTTCGCTACGTTCTGCTAGGTGATATCAAGTGGGACTAAGCATAGCAATTTCGGGCGGCATTGTTACATTTACCATAGTCTATGCAATGATGTCATTTCCAGCAATACTTGATGACACCACAAAGGTTAGCACATCTTCAGCACAGATGTCAAGTACACTAAATTCAATTTTACATACAAACATCAGTGTTTCAAACCTGCAAAGCATCCATAATTCTACCACGATTGATTTCTCAGTCAATAACACGGGAAATACCATACTTTGGAATTACAACAAGTTTGATGCCATAGTTACATATCAAGCAAACATTGGAGGCACACCAACAGTAACAGAGGTTTTACAATACGCAAATAGTTGTGCCGGATTATCATCTGACAAGTGGTGCATCATAAGCATAACAAATGATCTTGAACATCCTGGAATCCTAGATCCCAAAGAGACACTCAACATAGAAGCAAACCTACAAAATCCAACACAACTAGGCGGCGTCACAACCGTCAACATTGGGACAGACAATGGAGTCCTGGCTACAAGTTCGGTGAGAATAACATGATAAAGACAATCCCAACAGGCAACGAGGAGGTAGACAGACAGCTAGCAGGAGGAATCCCAACACCATGTTTGATGATGATAGAAGGAGAGCATGGGACTGGAAAGAGTGCGCTTGCAGCCCAATTCATACAAGGAATGCTGTCATCAAAAATGAAAGTGTTGTGTGTTACAGAAAACACCGTCAAAGACTATATAGAAAAAATGAAGACAATTACATTTAACTTTACAACAGCATTTTTGCAGAATCGATTTTCCATACTTCCGCTGCACGTATACGGAGCAGTATGGTCACAGAAACAATCATCATTTCTATTACCAGTGATTGGCAGATACATCAGTAGTAATTCCAAAAACTTTGACTGTGTCATAATAGACTCAATATCTCTTTTGACAATGTATGCAGATGCAGGACAGATACTTGATTTTCTGACCAGATGTAAATATCTTGTTTCAACAGGTATGACAGTAATACTTACTATGCATGAGACTTCAATTCCAGAGGATATTTCCATGAGGATAAAATCCGCATGTGATGTGTATTTTTCACTTAGCACTGCAAGCATAGGCGAAAAGCAGTCAAAGTAATGAAGGTGATAAAATTGATAGGTGCAAGCGAAGCGTCAGAGTCATCGTTTGCTTTTGAGATAGACACTAATTTTGGAATTAAGATTGTACCAATATCTACAGCTAATGCATAATAGGATGAAGACATGAGAACAACAAATCAAGGTAAAATGAAATGGTTCTAAGTCTATCTCTAGTTAGTGACAAGAAATTCTCAGAGGCGCTAAAAAAATCTGCGCACCTGCTAAACTACTTGTCAACATATGTAGAAAGAGGAAATCCCATTCCATTATTTACAGAGAAATTAGAGGGAGAACACAAAAAGCTCAAAGACCCCAATTTGATATATCCCATATCAGACAACACGTACATTCACATCAATCCACACTCCAATTCCGCAGATGGGTATGTAGAATATGCAATCATAGAACCCGATGAGCCAGACAGGGCATTGATGGAAAGCGCAGACAAGTTATTTGCATTACATGCAGGAACAATGAATCCACCTCTTGAGCTTACAGAAAGATTCAACATGATAGACCAGTATCTTGACAAGACCATCACATCCACAAATACTGCAATAGACTATTCCAAGTTGGACGTATTCAAGTCCAAGAGTTTGGCAGTACTTGACAAAGACATACCCAGTCTGAAATATCATTTTTTGCGCAAGCGCGCAGGTATGGGACTACTTGATCCCTTCCTGACTGATCCACATTTAGAAGACATTTCCATAGTTGGTGCTGGTAACATGTATGTCATACACAAAATGTTCGGAGCTCTAAAATGCCCTGTTTTTTTGAGTGTAGAAGAAATTGATGATCTGATTATCAGTATGGCGGAGCAGTTTGGCAAGACTGTATCTCATGCAAAACCAGTCATAGATGCTACGCTTCCAGAAGGCTCTAGAATTAACATTGTATTCGGAAAAGATGTAAGTAGAAAAGGAACAAATGCAACAATCAGAAGATTTGCAAGCACACCACTATCCATAACACAAGTCATTCCAAGCAAATCACTTCTTTCAATCGAGGCAGCATACCTGTGGATGATGCTAGCAGAGGGAATGAGTGTATTTATCAACGGAGAAACTGCATCTGGAAAAACTACTACCATGATGGCCTTGACTGCATTTATTCCATCCAACTGGAAAATTGTAAGCATCGAAGATACGCCTGAGCTTACACTGCCTCATTCCAACTGGATAAGCGAAGTCACAAGGGATACGGGAAATGCAAATTCAAGTGTGACAATGTTTGATCTTCTAAAAGCAGCATTAAGACAGAGACCAAATTACATATTTGTAGGAGAAATTAGAGGTGCAGAGGCAAACATTGCATTTGGTGCAATGCAGACAGGTCACCCAGTAATCAGTACATTCCACGCTGCAAACATGACTGCATTGATTCAAAGAATTACAAACCCTCCAATGAACATACCAAAAACAAACGTTGAGAACCTAAACATTGCAATGTTCCAGGCAGCAGTCACAGGTCCAGACGGTAAGAGAGTAAGAAGAGTGTTATCAATAAATGAGGTAATTGGTTTCAACCCAGAAGGAAACAATGTGATGTTCATCCCAGTATTCAATTGGGATCCTGGTAGTGATACAGTCAAGTTTAGAGGAAAAGGAAGTAGTGCATTGTTCATTTCAAAAGTTTTAGAAAAAAGAGGCATGTCAAGAAAGGATGAAGGTTTGTTGTATGAGGAGCTTGCTCTTAGAACAAAGATTTTGGATAAAATGGTTGAAAAGAAAATTTTCAACTTTTATGATGTCTACGATTCAATATCGCGTTGTAGAGAAATTGGCCTTGAGCAATTCATGAAGGAGCTCAGTGCCCTATGATGGAAAAACTTGCAATCAAGGAAAAGCTTGCAGAGCTTAAAAGATCAGATGAGGATTTACTATACTTTATTGCATTTTTGTATGCCTTGTCAACAGGTGAAGTCGGCTCTGTTGACATGATAAAAAGTGGACAGTCATCAGGTTATGGTAGGTATTCAGACTCATTCAAGGAAGTATTTCGACTAGGAGTAGGATGGGGATATGGACTGGCAAGGTCTTGTGAAATGATTGCCTCGAAATTAAAAAATAATTCAGACCCACTAAAACAATTGCTAGTGAAACTATCACAAGTGATAAGACTTGGAGATGAATTGAAGATATTTTTCACAGATGAGATGAATTTTGCAATTCATACATTTACAATAAGATATGAACGCAACTTGGAAACTCAGAAATTATTTCTTGAAATGTTTTATACAATTTCATCAACTGCATCTTTTATGATTGCTGCCAATTCCATCATGGCAATGCTCATGGGAAATTCTAACTCAGAATCAGTGTTTTTGATGTCTTTTGTAGGCGTCATAGTAAGCATGGGATCATTCATAGTAATCATGTACATGCTATTTCCAAAAGATAGATTGGCATCTACCAAGCATGAAGGCACACCAAAATTCAGAATGGCGTTATTTGCAGCACTTGGTCTAGGCATTTCCATTGGATTGGTCCTGGCCTTCACCAACCTAGTACCTCTAACACTAGTAGTAGTCATTGCAGTAGCACCACTATTCATTCCCGGATTCATAGCAAAGAGACAAGAAACAGAATTACGAGAGCATGACGAGTGGTATCCTCCATTTATCAGGCACTTTGGAGAGATTTACACAATGGTAGGCTCCATGGGACAATCACTTGATGCTGTGCTTAGAAGCAATTTCGGACCATTACAAAAGCAGATTACGGCTTTTAAGAATCGGGTAAAAAACAGGATAAATCCAGAGATTTGTTTTGAGTTATTTTCAATGGAGGCTGGAACTTCAGTAATTGAGTCTGGTAATACCATAATGTCAAGATCTCTTCTCAAGGGAGCAGACATGAATCAAGTGGGCAACAAGGTTGCAGAAATTTCATCAAAGCTAAATGAGCTCAGATCAAAAAGGATGCAAACATCACGAACTTTTGAGACAATCATCATAGTATTACATGGACTTACAATGGCAATCTTTGGTCTTATGAGTACACTAATCGAGGTATTTCATACATTATTATCAACAGTACCAGTATCAAACCAGGCATTTACACTCAGCCCAATTGATCCAAATTTTGTCCACATGATGTTGCCAATAGTCATAATTATTACTTCAACCATCAATGCATTGGCAGTAAAAGTAGGCCAGGGAGGCATGTTCAAGACAGTATGGTTCAACATTGCAATGCTAACAGTGATGGGAGGATTGACCATGTATGGAACCACTACAGCGTTGTCACAATTCCTTACAAACCACATTCTGGACACATATGCCCCAGGAGTTGCAGCAGGAACTCTACCAGGCATCGGTTCTGGAACTTGATCTTATTTTAAAAAAATGAATTACAAATAAAATAGAATTATGAAAGTTAGATGTTAAGATGTACTGCACACAGTCTTTGCAAGTAGGCTGTTGACTGTCTTCATCACAGCTTGCATGTCAAATGGTTTGTAGATAATTGCGTCCGCGCCCAATGTTTCTAGCTTGTGGATGGTATCTGCACGTACATCTCCGGTAATCATTACCATTATTGTCTTTGGATTCATTTTTTTTATATTTTCCAGCGCATAAAATCCATCATATTCTGGCATCATCACATCGGAGAAAACAATGTCAGGAGTCATGTCACGAAATATCTTCGTGGCCTGATTTCCATCAAATGCTTTTCCTACCACAACGACATCATAAATTTCTAAAAACTCTGTAAAGAGGTTAACAGTATCCTCATCATCATCAACTACTAGCGCAGTATAGGCACTTTTTCTTATGCCACTGTCATCAGACATATAATTATCGTGGACAGCAATGATCTAATATTAACCAGTGTGTTAAGATCAGACAAACAGATCAAAGATTAGCATAATTTTTCCACTGGTTGTCAATATACTAGGATTCAGCATTACAACTAGTTCTACATCATCCAAGACCAATTTCATGTCTGTAAATGTATCTAGTCAAGGAGTTTTAGGCATTCTGAGCCCATACTGACTACAATAACGACCTCAATGCATGTCATATAGAAAAATTACATGCAAGTTAATTTTAATAAATTATCTGCAGATAAGGCATGCCCGGATTTGACTCCCTCATAGGGAAATCCCTAGTACACATAATAAAGAAAAATCTTGGCCAGAGCACACTAGAAAAAATTGAAAGTAGAGTGTTTGAGAAATTTGGAACAAATTTGATTCAGGTATCAAACGATTTCCCAAAACTAGACCTGATCCTCAGAGAATGCTTTGGTGATGGAGCAAAAGGAATGGAAATGCAGTTACTACAACATATAATATCAGTTCAACAAAGCCAGGTAGAAGATAAAGAATGGGTGACCATTGAGGATCCATACATTAACAGAATAATACTAGAGACAATAGGAGATGACGATAAAAAGAATATTTTGAATGCAGTACTTGACAAGCCGAGGATAATTTCAGACATATTAGAGATCTGCAAAATCCCACAGACATCAGGGTATAGAAAGGTTAACAACCTAATCCAGAATGGGTTGTTGATAATTAATGGATATGAATCAACAGATGACGGAAGAACCATAAACAAGTACAGACCAGTATTTGACAATATTCAAATTCACGTAAAAAAGAACAGAGTCATAGTCCAAGTCCAACTAACAAAAGAATATCTTGACAATAGTAGTATCTTTACTATGCACTTTCAAAACCTGACGACACATGTTCCGTAAATATACACATGTAAGTTCATTAACAAGATTTTACAAGTGTAATATTCCATTACACACAGATCTCTAAAGAGTGCCAATTGTATTACAGTAACATGACAATGGATACAACCAACATCTCAATTTCTGAAGCCATGCTAAACATACAGCCAAGCGAACAGGAAGTATTATATGATAAAATTAAAAATGAGTTATCAAAATTTGGATTAACTTCAAACCAGTCAAAGGTTTTCTTGTTTTTAGAAAAAAATGGCTCAAGCACGGCTACACAAGTAAGCAACGCACTCAAGGTACCAAGAACTGAGACATATCACCTTTTGACAAACTTACAAAATAGGGGTCTGGTGTCTGCATCGTTTCAGCACCCAATCAAATTCATTGCATCACCACTTGATACAGCCATAAACATACTGATTAACACAGAGAAGGAACGCGTCAAGAACCTAGAAAACAAGGAAAGAGACATAGTAGCACTCTGGAAAACATTACCACATTTTGGAATAAACAAGGAGGAAATAAGCGATGGAAAATTCCAAATCCTGCAAGGCCTAAACCAGATGTCTGGCAAAATAAGCGAAGTCGTAACAAATGCAAAAAAATCCATCCTGATGCTTGCCACAGAAAAAGACTTGATGAAGTTTTATCATGCAGGTCTTTTAGAGTTGTTAAAAAATTCCAAAGTTGATGTCCAACTTGTTTCATCATCTTCAAGCAAAACAGAGTATATTTTTTCAGACTCTTTGAGAAACAAGGTAAAAAGAATGCCCCAAAAAATTAAAGAAGATTTATGTTTCATCATAAAAGATGATGATGAAGTAATACTATTCATCAAGAAAACTAACGAGACTTCACAGAATATGCTAGCCATGTGGACAAATTCTTACTCCATGACATACACACTGAAATTATTATTTGGATATATTTGGTCCAATTCCAGATATTTCAAATCAAAAAACACCAAGTAAAACAATCAAGTTTACATCACATGAATTAACAGAATTAATCATAATGAATGTACAAGATTTAAAATTAAATCCCCATACACAATCTGAATTATAAAACCACCCGTTATGTATAACACATAAGGCAAACCAGGTGTAACCCAAACATCAGATTTATTACAAAACAATGTTTTTTCTGCATGTTTTGGTGAAAAGTCAAGATGTCGTCTACCATCAGTTATTTGTTCAATACAAAAACCATACTTAGGATTCTTTGTCCTATATCCTACAAACATTGCCAGTATTTTTTTCAAGTTAGATTCTTCAATACCGCTGAAAATATCATTACCTCGAATCACGGATGTTACATTTCTACCCAAGTTGATAAAAAGCGGAATCACTGTAAGAATTGAGGCATTTTCAAGTGTTGTAAAAGGCGATATTTGAGATTGAGTCAGGCTGGACATTGGTGCAAGCCCTGCAAGAACTATTAGACATAATGCATCCGCACCTCCAAAGATTCCAAATCTCCACAGTATCAGAGCAATAGGAGATACAACGAGGGACAATCCAGTAGTTTTAAGATCATGCCAAAAGTCAAAGCTTGCAAATAATAGCAATACCGCCACACATGAAAAAATAATCCACAATCCATCATTAATTTCCCTCTTTTTGAGATCTATTAAAGACGCCAACCCAAGCATCACTATAGCTGCAAGGATTCTTACAATTCCAATATCAAAAAAGCCTTCTAACATGTGATTTTCTCTCCTCGCACATAATTTTTCGAACCAATTTCCAAAATTGGAAGACCAGTCTTATATTCAAGAGATCTAGAAAAAAGAGCATGAAATTTTTGCCATCTTTTCACAATCCAAAAACCCGAGGATACACAACATATTATGTCATAGTTTTGGTCGTGGTGACAGGAGTGGTAATTTTGACCACACTCCAAGTAATACATCAAAACATCATCCAAAACTCGATGACCTTCTTTGAAGGATACTTTTCATTATTTATGCTAATTCGTAACGAGAAAGCAGGTAATGGATTTTTAAGACATGTTACGTATGTCAAGTCTCTCACGATAACCTAATTTTCCCTCACAGGAGATATTTTTTCTTTTAGTTCAGCAATCATTTCAGATAGATTAAATTTTTCAGACATCTCTTCAAACATCTCACGTTTCTTAAAAATCAATATCCCAATACCTATAACCACTGGTATAACTAACATCAGTGGATCAATACCACCTAACAGTGATAAATTATTTTTTGGCGTGTTTTCAGGTGCACTAGCAAGTGGAGCATTGATGGTTACATCTTTTGAAGACGTAGTAACGGTATACAAACCACCTGAGACGCTTGCACTTATGTGAACCGGACCAGGGCTATTTGCTATGAAAGTCATTTTTGCTTTCCCATTAGAATCAATAATAGAGTCCATATTCTGAATTGTTGCCCCATCCACTTTCCAGTCAACTTTAAGGCCTTTTAATGGAACTTGCTTGTATGTGGCAGTTATTTCAGATGATATTGGAACACCTGACTCTCCAAAATCAGATGATTGTATATTTACATCAGGGGTAATGCTTATCACGTTGACATCAAATTTTGACAAAGGAATTTCATTTGCAAGAAGTGCAATTTCGGATGTACCTTCATTTTTTGCATGAACATTAAATGTGGTAAAATACGAGCCACTGTTAATTTTAATACTATCGGGCATTTCAATAACTGTAGGATCACTTGAAACAAGTTTTATTACAATATCATGATCAGAGTATGTCGGTATTTGTTGACCATCCAACAATTCAATTGAGAACATACTTTGAAGACCAGCGGTAATTTTTTCCGGATAATCAAATTCTATTGATTGTGGATTCACAGATGTACCATCTATTGAAAAAGTTGAAGAAAACACCGGAGATATAACCGATAAACTTTGTAAACCATCTTTGAGCAATGTACCATCAGACAATAGAATTGATTGGTCTTTGTGTAATACCAGTGTCTCTGTTTGAATAGAATCAGATGGAGATACCATCAGCGGTAAATCACTAGTAGAAAAACTAAGGGCGTTATTCTTTGTTATATAATATGCAATGGGGATTTTTGTATGAGTAAGAACTTTGGGAAGTAATGATTCAGATTTCAATGAGTTAGAATCTACTGTAACTGAGCTTATTGACTGGGTCACAATTTGCGGATTATCAGTTACAACATCAAGTGTAACGGGATTTGCAGTTTTTCCAACTTGTGCAAATACAAGTGCAGCCTGCGAACCTTTGTCCATCTGTGTATCATATGTTGAAACAACTGACGGATCAGACGAATCAATTTTAATTTGCATGTTATCTTTTGCAATAAGCATTTTTCCAGACGGATCTTCAAGATGTACCACACCTATCAATTCTCTTTGACCAGTAGCAAGAATTGGAAGAGAATCAAGCCTGGCAGACTTGGTGTCAAGCAATGTATTGTTAGTATTACTAGTTAGTTGAACTGGTGATGATACCAGGCTTCCAGTAGTAGTGGCAACTACATTAAAAGTTCCGCTGGTTCCAGCAGTAACCTCTATTGGCACATATGACCAATAAGATCCTTTTTTTATTACGGCTTGTTCACCGATTTGAAACAATGGGCTTTCTCTACTAGTGTTAATTGTACTTATGCCACTAGAGTTTGTTATTTGCACTTTAACAGGAATATCGTTTGTTGCAAGAATTGGATTTCCAGATTCATCATGTAGTTGAACAATTGCATATGCAGATGAAGCAGAATAAGCATTGATTGTTTTTGGATAAACATAAAGCTGTACCGTATTTTGTGGATTAATTTGGTTTACAGTAATGGATGTCGATACTGATTGCATAGATTGAGAAGAGGCAGATAGTTGTGCAGTACCTGCACCGTTTATCGTAATTGAACCAACAGCATAATATTCTCCTTTTTTAATTACGAGGTGATCATCATGTGGTGTTACTATATCATTATCAGATGCAGATATGGATACTACCATGTCTGATGCCACGGGAGTTGGGACATCATTGTTGTTAACACTTTCCACTGCAATGTAGCCATATTTAGGACCATTTGTGGCATATGTAGAAGGGGTTGCTTTTATCATCAATTTTGTAGCAATGTTAGAATTAGTGTAGACCGTTAGATCAAATTCATTTGAAGAAAATCCAGGTGCAGCAAGCGCAATCTTGACATCTCCCGCAGCAAAAGTCTTAATTTTTACAGTAGATATCATATGAGTTTCATCTTGATCAACGCTCAATATTTGCACAATAGACGGATTAGATGATGTTGCAATCAATCCATTCACAGGAATATCACCAGTTGTAGAATACACCTCGATTGCACCTTCCGAATTTTCTACAATTTTCCCAGGAATGATTTTCACTCCAAACTCGGCAGGAGATGAGACATCAGCGTATGCTGGAAAGATTATGGATGCAACAAGTACTAGTAATAAAATATGTCTCAAATTATTCATATCTGACTTTAAATTCGATATAAGATCAGGTATGACTTTTTTTGTGACATACTATGACGGTTTGGAAAGTATAGAGCCAATGTTGATTATGTGTAACTGGATCATGCCAATTGAGACAAGAGTCACTATTGTAAGTAACATGGAAAACAAAAATCCTCCAGAATATGCACCTTTGGTGATTTTTCCTATAAAAAGACCGGCAAACCAAGCTTGAGCTACAACAGCTAATGAGACAACTTCAAGCAATGAGCTTGACTGTCCTGATGTTTCACGACCATCATGGACAATATTTTTTCCTTTATCAATTTCAGAAAAAGAATCGATTGTAAGCAGCGTAGTAAATCCGGTAATAATTATCAGCATAAAACCCACCATCACATATGGTTGTAACATATCGCGCTTGTTTTTTGTAATGTTACGGATTTTTTCACTTGCATCAGTCAAAGAGTCAAGCGTATTTACATTTCCACCTCCAGAAGATATTATTTCAAACAATATCCGAAAGCTAACTAGTACCTGAAAATTTTTTATTTCTTTTTCTAGCGTTTCAAAAATATTGAACAGTGGAATACCCCACTCTAGCTTGTTTGCTATTGTATTTGCAACAATGTTAAACGATTTGAAGTCTTTTCTTTTGCATGCATGAACTATACATTTTTCAGGCCCCATTCCAGCCTTTCTTGCCTCAGTGATGTCTCTCAAAATCTGAGGTGTTGCTTCTTCAGCATGGAGGTTTTTAACATAGATTTTCTTGAATTTCATAGAAGGCCAAATGGACGCAATCACTAAAGATATGCCCAAAATGTAAGCATTGGCGTGCATGTTAGAAAATAAACCAGATGCGATTAATGCAACTCCAATCAAGACAGGCGGCAATGCAAACTTTAGAATTTTTTTTACTTCAAGTTCTGGAATGTTAGAGTAATTCATTTTTTGAACTATTTTCATAAATACTATGGATATTATCGGAGAAAAGAACAACAACGCATAAGGCGGTTGCGAAGGAGTGCCATCACCTGAACCACTAAGCGGGTTTGAACCCATTGCTGCAACAAGTATGAAAACTGCCAGTATGACTATCTGCATTGTCAGCCACCCGTGAACTACGCCACTGAGTTTTTCCACTGATTGTTTTTCTGCATTTTCAAGTCTATCATACGAGCCAGTCATTTTACTTTTCAGATAATTGACCACATTGCCACCACTTTGAATGGCAGAAACATATCCACTCAAAAATTCACCTAGAGCTTTAGACGATGGTCTATTCTTTGCTTGGTCTAAGGCCGTGAGTGGGTCTATTCCAAGCAAATCAATTCTTTTTATAATTTTAACTATCTCTCCTTGAATGACAGGTAAGAGATTGATTTCTTTTATTTTTTGTAACATAGTGTAAGGGCCAAATCCACTAGATGCAAGTAAAGACATTATAGTAATGAAATATGGCAATTCTCTATCGATCTTTTTGTTTTGTTTTTTTTCGTAATCTGCTTGGTCAAGTTTTTTTAGAGAGATCATTTAGACAGCACCTAATTCGATTTTTTCCAACAATGATTCTGGATCTCTATAATATTTTCCAACCACCTCGGCCACTTTTTTATAATTTCTAATATCATTTTCAAGCATCCATTTGAGAATCATGATTCTTTTTTCATGTTCTTCCAATAGTTCATTTAGATCACGACCTGACATATCTGCCATTTTTTTAAACAGTGGACTATCTTTGAGATTGTCATCAAAATTATCAGTTTTCGGATTCCATGAAAAAGCTGCATATGAAGAGCTGGAAGACATTATTTCAGATACAGCAATTGCCCGTCTGCTGCTCTGGCCAGTAGAATTTTCTTTTACTCTTTTTATTACTACGGCGCAATTCATTAGGGAAATATACGCAGGTGGAATATCCATTGGTTTTTGTTGTAGTCTTTTTATTGCAGATTCAAGGCCGTCTGCATGCATCGTGCACAAGCCGCCGTGACCTGTAGCCATGGCTTGAAACATCACATATGCTTCAGAACCTCTAATTTCACCCACTACGATATAGTCAGGCCTGTGTCGTACTCCTGCCTTTATCAAATCATACATACCTATTTCACCTTCACCACTCAAACCAAACCCACTTCTTGAAACCAGAGTGAACCAGTTTTCGTGATTGATGTTAATTTCTGCAACATCCTCTACTGAGAAAATTTTGTAATCAGGGTGAACAAGACCTGTAATTGCGTTAAGAATTGTAGTTTTTCCGCTACCAGTAGAGCCTATTATTATAAAAGACTGTTTTGCCTCTACTAACATCCAAAGATATGCTGCAATTGATATGCTTATTGTTCCAAATTTTATCAAATCAATTACAGTGTAAGGATCTTCCCTGAATTTTCTTATTGTAAAGCTGGTACCTTTTGGAGTTACTTCTTTTTGATATAGAACTGAGATTCTATGATTTCCCTGTAGAGCTAAATCAGATATTGGAAATGCAGTACTGATATGTTTTCCAGCTCGAAACACAATTCTAGAAACAAATGAATTTAATTGTTCGTTAGATTCATACTGGATATTTGTCGGTATGCTATCATAATGTCTATGCCAAATGAAAATTGGTTTGTCAGTTCCACTACAGCTTACATCTTCTATGTTTACATCATGCATTATAGGGTCGATTAGTCCAAACCCCACAATATCGCGTTTCAAATAATATTTTACTTTTTCAATGCTACTCATACTAGAATGATTCAAAAACATCTTCTCATTTTCTTTGAGAATCATGTTTAGATGCTCTTCAAAATTTTGATTATTACCAGATTTTGATGGAGACTCCAGACTTTCTTCTATCAGTTTGTAAAGAGTCTGAAAGATCATCGTATCTTCTCTGTTTAATCGTAGCTCATCCACAAAATAGAGATAGGTTGATTTTTCTTTATTATACAAAATATTTGCATAACTAAACGGTGGCTGCAATGGATATTTTTTTACTATCTCATAACCTGATGGAATTTGGTTTTGTCCTTCATCAATAATCTGTTTTTCCAGAAAAGTTTCAATTTCTTGGAATTTTTTTGATTTATGATTCATCATTTATTCACCAAAAATGAAAAAGAAAAAAGATTGGGCATTTTATACCCTCTATGATTTGGCTTCTACAGTGACTGATTGTGGTGCACCTACGCTACCAGCATATATTGCCACACTGCTTTGTGAACCTGCATCCACAGTACTCAAGATTCCAGTTGGAACTTGGAAGTACACTACTGCTTTGTCACCTGGCTTCAATGAAATTGGACCAGATGCTTGTGTGAAGCAAAGTACTGGATTGGCACCAGAGGTTGTGGAAGATTCATTTATGCCAAATTGTGTGGGGGTAGCTGGGCAATTTGTTCCAGTCAGATCGTTGCTGACTTGTGGTGCCGTAACATACGACATCAACAAACCATTAACTCCTGTCGTAGGATAAATCAACTGCGACTGGAAGTTTGCAACTGTGACTCTTGTTGGACTGTTGTCATAATACCAGTTTGCAAATGGTATTTGAGTACCACGTACATTAATCTGATCTACAGACAAAATCTTGTCACCACTGTTTCTAATTTCTGCAGCTCCCCATGTGTAGGTCGGTTTTCCGCTTGTAGCGTTTAACCACACGTGAACACCTTGGGCAGTTATACCCGATGATTGGGAGCCTGTTTGGAAAAGAGAAGTACCATACAGTACCACACCAGTTCCAAGAACTACTGATGCGACCAAGATGATCAATGTAGTCAACACTGCACTGATTGCCTTTCTGTTCTTTGTTCTAAGGAACACATTCATTATTAGCAAGTATAATGATGAAGAATATCTCATCTAGCATGTAATTTTTACTTACATCTAGTCTGATGAGACAGTCTTGTAAGCAGTGATGAATTTTGCTACCAGTTGTCCAAGATTAGACGATGCACGCACATTATTTCTGAAACGCTTTGAGGTGGATTTTGATACACCAATAGCAATTAAAGATATGCCAGATGCGTCAAGCTTTTTTGTAATTTTAGCAAGATGTTGAGTTATTTTATCATAACCAGACGGGTATCCGTCAGTAATAAGAAAAATATATTTTTTCTCTCGTGTGTCAGTCAATAACATCCTGCGCGTCAATTCTATTGCGTCTGGCAACAGCGACAAACCGCGATTGTCTAATGAACCAATACGTGCTTGTACTTCATGAGTATATTTTTCTTCAAAATCTTTCAAAATTTGAAAATTATTATCAAAACTAAATAAAGCCCATGCAGCAGATTTTTCTGCTAGATCATTTGCAGACTCTGCAACACAGACAGTAAATTCTTTTATCTGGTCAAACTTCAAACCCATACTTGCACTATTATCAATTAAAATTGCCCATGCTTCTTCAACTCTCCGTATTTCATTTCGTTCAAAAACATCAATTGATTGTGATTCAGATGCAATAGATTGAATTACCATTTGCATATCCAGATTACCCATCTGATCAATCCGCGGTTCATCTGAAAAGTTTGCCACCATTCTTATTTGTTGACTAATTCGTTTCAACATTGGAGATATTTTTTCTTTAATTTGCAAAAAGTTGTGAAAATTTCCTGGAGGGATGATAATTGAATCAAAATTAAGATCTTTTAAATTTTTTTGGTATTTTCGAAGCATTTTTGATTTTAGTTGTACATCAGCTAACCATAATTCGTCAAGATTTACAATATTTTCCTGAAATAATCCATATGGTTCAAAATTCGGGCTTTTTTTGTAAGATTGTAATGTTTGTGTCATATCATGTCTTTCACAATATGGCAAGATTTTTTGAGGCAACAATCCTCTGTTCTTGTAAAGCCAGTTTGCAAATAAAACCGCATTATCTGAATTATCCATGGCACTCATCTTCATCTTTGCAATGATTTCTTCGTTTGATGCATCAAGAAGTTTTAAATCGTGTATATCCCAAGATTTATGAGAATTTATTCTCATCAGTTGCATCAATTTAAGTTCGATATTTTTCACATTTTCCCATATTTCAGAATCAGTATGAATAATATATTTTTCAACATTCATGTCTTCAACATAATCTATTATACGCAAACAAATATCTTCAGTCTTGAATTTTTTCCAAGAGTCATACCTATGATATTTTGAAACACAAGCGTGAGCCGCAAGATGATAAATCGTGGCCAAAAACAAACACCAGAGGTTTCTCCTACCATCAACAGAATCATCAAATATCATGCCTTCAAACAAATATTTTTGATTTAGTTTTCTTGGTAATGGAATAACTATGTCTAATTCAGAACCATATTTTATCACTGGAAACAGAGTCTTTTTTGAGAAAACAAGATTCAGACTACCAGGTGGTATTTTAGAAAAAGTGTAGAAAATATCCTCGGCTAATTCTAGGAAACGTTGCCCCGTTTTTTTCATCAGATTCCAGCTATTTTGCAAATTATCTTTCTTGCTATTTCTTGTACTTCCACATCATCACTAGTAAGAGAAATTATGGTTTCCTCCGCTGCATCTTTTAGTGAGGCACCATCAGAAATCAATAATGCCCAGTTCAATAGATCACCTACAGATGGACCATATGGAAGGTCTCCTGCTTTGTATTGTTTTCGTAGCTCTGCACCAACTTTGACTATGATTTCAGCATCTTGTCTACTCAAGCCATTTGTTTTTTTGATTAAAAGATCAATCTCTTTTTCATCAATTTTTGAACCCACACTCATATAGTCAAAGTTTAGCCAGACACTCATTCTTCTCCTCATTGCAGCATTTATTGGCTTGGTACCTGCAAATTCAGAAGATACAGGATTCATGCTAATTA
>JAJSDS010000279.1 GCA_028580875.1 Nitrosotalea sp. | reverse complement strand
TGATAGTGCGCTAGTAGTATACTGCATACCTCGCTCACATAACTTGGACCAACCAGACCATACCAAAGTACCGGTCAGCAAGGACCTATCTTGGTCCTTGCTGATTTTATTAATGCTATATACCAGAAAACCAAACAACGTTTGTGGCACGTGAATACAATTTAGATAAAATACGTGAAAAACTGATTGATGCTCTTGGTCCATCAAAGACAGGATTAACAGGGGTTGAAATTGCTGAAAAACTACGAATTAACCGTGTGACCATGTCAAAATATCTTAAAATCTTTGCCGGTGAGGGTCTGATAAAACAAAAAAACATGGGCAGTGTAAATTTATGGTTCATAGAAGAAGGTGTTGACAAGCTCAGTTTTCCAGCAGACTTTTTTCAAGTTCAAAACAAGTACTTGGACTATGTCTTATCGGGGTTAACTCGTGAGGCTCACACACTCATTAGAACTGCACTTCATTCTGGGGCTTCACCCACAAAGATAGTCAGTGAGGTGATAATCCCAACAATTGAGGCAGTTGAAAATTCCTACAATGGTGGAAAAATGGGAAGATCTGAGAAAAATTTTCTTGATGAGATAATCTCAACTTCTATTTCATTGATTGGCCTTTTAGAAGAAGAGATACACCCAAAAAAGAATGCTGTTATCTTGGCCACTGATTATCAAAATGCGCTTCTTGCCCAAGCTGCATCTGCAGCACTTCGCACGAACAAGTGGAGAGTTTCTCTACTTGGTGACATGTCTTCTGCAATAGATGTTATGTTTGACATTGACTTGCAGAGGTTTCTCAACAAAATATGGCCTAAACGTGATGGCATAATGATTATCATAATTTTTTCCTCAAAAGAAGGTGAAATCAAATTCTTTTCACAGGCAGTTGATACAAGTACGGAAAAATTTGGAAAAAATCTTCATCTTGCGCTGTGTACAAAAATCACAAAAAAAGCCAAGACTGGTGTAGACTTTGTATCTGGTGATGTAGAATCTCTGCTACAGTGGTGTCAGACCGTATTTGAAAGTCACCAAAATCAATGATTGATTATTTCTAAAATTTTGAAAGGCAGCTTGGAAAAATCAATATCTTTTTCAACGGAAATTAAAAGGATGTTATCATTTACTGGGAAACTCATTATGATCAACATGTCTCTGTATGACATGGCAAATTTCACTGGACCTAAGACCTTGTCAAATTCCTTTCGCATCTTTGCTCTCAAAACTAATTCCATGTACAACATTTCATCGTCTCTAGAGTCTTCCAAAGATTTGAATCCGGGTTTCATTCCCCCTGCAACCAATCTTCCATTCTCATTTATCAGACCTGCAAATCTTATTCGTGAATCTAGCTCCAAGACCTGTTTGCACAGTTCGTC
>JAJSDS010000278.1 GCA_028580875.1 Nitrosotalea sp. | reverse complement strand
TATGCAGAACTTGGGTCTGCATTTCCAGAAGCAGGAGGAGGTTACAGATGGGTAAAGGAGGGACTCCCAAGACCAAACGCATTCATCAGCGGTTGGATTGCGTGGTTTGCCCACATGATAGCAGGAAGTTTGTATGCAGTATCTATTGGAGACTTTTTTGGGAGCATACTGACAAATGTTGGATTTGCAGCCCAATATGGAGGAATTCCACTGGAAAAAATTATTGCGATATTATCAATAGTTCTTTTCACATATGTAAATTATCGAGGTGTTTCACTTACAGGAAAAATTGGAAATGGACTGACATTTATGCAAATTATAATCATCATAGTTCTCATAGCGTCTGGAATTTATGCGATGAGCTTTGTCAATCATGATTGGGCAGTAAACTTTCAGCATTTTGTTCCAAAAGGAATAACCGGATTTATCTTGGCAATGGGAATTACATTTATCGCATTTGAAGGGTATGAGATAATTGTTCAGGCCGGAGAAGAAGTAAAAAACCCAAAGAAAAACATACCAAGAGCAATTTTCATAACACTTGGAATTGTAACCGTTCTCTACATAGTATTCACTTTTGTTTTTCTTGGAGGAATTGATTCATCAAAGGTTGGAAAAGAAGTATGGCAGTTCATTGGAGATAACAAAGATGTTGGAATTGCAAAAGCTGCAGGATATCTCATTCCATATGGAACAACACTTGTCTTTGTAGGAGGACTTGTTTCAAGTGTGGCAGCTCTTAGTGCTACCACATTTTCTTCTAGTCGTGTATCTTTTGCAATGGGAAGACAGTACAACTTGCCATACATTTTCAGTTCCATCCATCCAAAGTATCACACACCACACTTTGCAATAATTGCTTCAGGATTCATCATGCTGATAATGGCATCATGGCTCCCCCTAGAACAGATTGCACTTGTTGCAGGAGTCATGTTCTTGTTTTTGTTCACTCAGGTAAACTGGGCAGGAATCAACATCAGAAGATTATATGGTCACAAGCTTGACTATGGTTTTAAAATTCCGCTATTTCCACTCATGCCAATCATAGGAATAATTTGCAAGGCAGGACTTGCAATTTTCCTGTTGGTATACAATCCACTGAGTTGGGTAATTGCAATCATCTGGATACTTATCGGATTTTCAGTTTACAAGCTGTACATATCCAAAAAAGAGATTGATCATTATGCACCACTTGTTGCAAACATAGGTCCCTCAGAAAGAAAGAGTTACAGAATAATGGTGGTCTTTAACAAAAAAACAATTGAGAAACTTGTCAAGATTGCATCTGCCATTGCAAAGGACAAGGACGGCGAGATTTCGCTACTAAACGTTGCAACAATTCCTTTGCAGATACCACTTTCAATGGGACACAGATTTGCAGAGCCAATCATGAAAACATTCGAT
>JAJSDS010000277.1 GCA_028580875.1 Nitrosotalea sp. | reverse complement strand
CTGAAAACTAATTCTGTTCAAACAAGTTTGTCACTAACTGGAGGATACAATAAACTAGTAACCTTTGTAGAAACAGGGCCGCATACTGGAATCTTCCAAAGCTCATTTGCCGGTGTATCTACAATCGGAACATTATCAAATGCTCCTAGGTCTCACTCTGGGTCAATTACCTATAATCTTCAAAGTGCTTCTATTGTATCGGGTACTTCTACTGCAAGTCTCACAGTTGGCAGTGGTCAAAGCCAATTTGGTCCTGGTCAACGGGAAACTATCACTTTGGTAGATAATGATCAAAACATTAATTCCGCCCAAGTTGATCAGTTGGATGTTTTTAGAACTAGTGCAAAAATCCCAACCCTGAAGATTGGAAACCCTATAACACTGAGTAGCTCTTCTGACGTTAAATTTTATAATAATTCACTTTCAATCTCTGTACCATCCACTGTGTTTGATGCTAACTCATTGAGGTTGATAATAGATACCAAGTCTCAATCAATGTCTAACTTTCATAAAATTACACTAAATCTTGGTATATCAGCTCAATCACTCAAGAACTTGCTCATAGATACCAGTCAAACAAATTCAAAAGGAACTAATTGGGTTAATTATGATCTACGATCTTTCCAACAACAGCTTGGAATAACTTCCTTTTCCAGTACAACCATGAAATTATACTTTGGCTCTGTTGGTACGTCACCAGTGACAATTGTACCATCTGGAGCAATTGTGTCAGGTAATGGTTTGGTCAAAATAAGTGATTCCACAGTGGCCTCTATAGAATCAATGTCATCAGGCTTGCCGGTATTTCTAGAAATTGATTTTAACACTTCCGGCAAGATCTCAAATCCAAGTGATACACAACCAATCGTATTTGATCTTTTTTCTTTTGGAACTAATAACAATCAACTAGTAAACAATGCAATCTATCGGGCTGAACTACAGGAAACATCTGCCAACTCTGGTACATTCTCTGGAACGATGGAATACGCCGTAATTAACCAATTAAATCAATTTGATCCTAATTTGATCAGTGGTCTTAGAACTTTTGGTAGCAATATTAAATTTCTTGTAAGCACTGAACTTACAGATGCAAATGCAATACACTTTTCAATTTTAGGTACACAAGGAGGTACGTCAACAACAGTTACATCCCAACACAATCTTCCCACTAACACTGGTATAGTTACACTTGATTCTCCAAATTATAGGATTGGTTCAGATGTTACAATAACTGTCATTGATCCAGATCTAGTTACTGATGCCAATACAATTGTGACGTATACAAGTGTAAATGATCCTAATTCATCAGCTGATGATACCGTTGGAGATAGTAGTGGAAATATACTCTTGGAAGTATGGATTAAAGGATTCAGATTTCAACATTGTACCGTAAATGGAGTTACATATGGAGGACTTGCTGCTACTGGTTTTAC
>JAJSDS010000276.1 GCA_028580875.1 Nitrosotalea sp. | reverse complement strand
TCTTGTACAATATTTTGTATGCCAAACTCTTTTGCAGTATCAAACAATGGCTTTTTGAGTCCCATTCCAAGTGATAACGCCTTTTCTATTTCTGGGACATCGCTTGCTTGGTTTGTAACAAGCCATGCCGCATTGTTGAGAATATTTCCGAGTAATTGTATTGGATTGAATTTCTTTGCAAGATCTTCTGTTAGGTTGATTCTCTCATATTGTTCTCCAGAATACTTGTAGAAACCCTCTCCGCTTTTTTGTCCCAGTTTCTTTTCATTGTATAGCTTTTCAATCAATGGGTGTGGATTGATGACTTTTTTGTCACGAGAATGCATTTCAAGTGTTGCCTTGTGGATAACATCCATACCGGTAAAGTCTGCAAGCTCAAATATTCCCATTGGGAAATGTAGCAAAAATTTTACTGCAGAATCAATCTCTTCTTTTGTTGCACCTGTTCGGTCCATTGCATATGCTGCCTCGTGCACTAGTGGGATGAACAACCTGTTTACGATAAACCCTGGAACGTCTCTTTTGCAAATTACTGGCTCTTTTGAGATGGATCTTACAAAATTAATTGTTGTATCTACTAGGTCCTTGGATGTCTTTTGTCCCGGTATTACTTCTACTAGTTTCATCAGTTGAGGAGGGTTGAAGAAATGTATTCCAATGAATCTCTCAGGCCTTGATGTTGTGTTTGCTATTTCTGTTATTGGCAAAGTGCTAGTGTTTGATGCAAATACTGTCTTTTGTGGAACTACTTTATCTACCTCTGCGTAGACTTTTTTCTTGAGGTCCATTATTTCCGGTACGACTTCGATCATCAAGTCACAGTCCTTTAACGCTTCAGCCAAGTCAACTATCGGAGTTATTCTTGCAAAAATTTCTTTTCCTTGATCTTCTGTAATCTTTTGTTTGGATACTAGTTTATCAAGTGACCATTTGATTTTCTCCATCGCTTTATCCAAAAATTGCTTTTCAATATCACGAAGAACTACGTTATATCCAGACATGGCAGAAACCTGGGCAATACCGTGTCCCATTATTCCAGAACCTAACACCGTGATGTTTTTGATTGTCATGTTTACTGGTCTGGATTACATCTATTTGTAAGTTTATTGTAATTTATTTATAAAATTGAGTTTAACACAGAATCTCATCTATATGCTATCTACTATAATCTTGATGTGTGGCAAGATTTCTGGCAACTCACCTATGTGACTGACGTTATTTTGTAATACGTCAGGACCAATTCTCCGTACTCTTTGGGTTGCAATGAGAGTAGCAATGCCCCTGTCAATGTCTTTTTGAGGCAAAACTGCCTTGAGTTTCTCAAGCAAGGTGTTCTCATCTTCATACTTTGCAATGGCATGCTGAAGCAGCACCAATTTGTCGTCATTTGACAATTCCACCATGCGTATAACACGTTTTATCTTGATAAAAAATCTTTTTAAAATTT
>JAJSDS010000275.1 GCA_028580875.1 Nitrosotalea sp. | reverse complement strand
CATCTTCTGGGTGATGATGATAGAGGACCAACTCTTGAAATTGTACTTACAAAACTAAAGTTGTTGCCACAAAGACCGCAAATAATTGCGCTGAGCGCCACTGTTACCAATGCTGATGAGATAGCTGATTGGTTAGAATGTAAACTAGTTCATAGTGAATGGAGGCCAGTCCCGTTATCAGAAGGAGTTTATGATCAAGGCATAGTAACAATGCAAGACAGAAAGAAATTTGAAGTTCAAACAAGCATTAGGGGACCTCCTGTAGATCTTGGTTTGGATTCGCTAAATAATGGAGGTCAGGCAATTTTATTTGCAGAAACAAGAACCCGTTCTGTATCTCTTGCCACCAAAGCATCAGAGGCAGTAGCAAAGACCCTGAATGATGAAGAAAAAGAAGTATTAGAGAAAGTTTCGCAAAAAATTTTAGATGATAATGAGCATACTGATCTTGTTAAAACCCTGGCAAATCTTGTTAAAAATGGGGTAGCGTTTCATCATGCTGGTCTTAATTCTAATTGTAGAGATCTAATAGAGTCTGAATTTAGAAACAAAAGAATAAAGATTTTGGCATCTACCCCTACCTTGGCTGCAGGGGTAAATCTTCCTGCTAGGCGGGTAGTTATTGCTAATGTAAATAGGTATGATGCAAAGTATGGTGCTAACAAACCAATTAGCATATTGGAGTACAAACAACTGTGTGGACGTGCAGGCAGGCCGCAGTACGATAAATATGGAGAAGCAATTATTGTTGGTAGCTCAAATAGTGAGGAGATTTTTGACTATTACATTAATGGAATACCAGAAAAAATATCTTCAAAGCTCACTGGAGACAAAGCACTGAGAATTCATCTTCTTAGTTTTGTATCAACTAATCCCGGTATAAAGGGCGATGATATAGTAGAATTCTTTTCAAAAACACTTTCAGGTTCTCAAGAAAGAAAAACTACGATAAAATTTCACGTTCAAATATCTTTGCGATATCTGGAATCCGAAGACCTTGTAAAACAAAAAGGAGGTCGATACATTGCTACAGAATTTGGCAAGAAAACGTCTACATTGTACATAGATCCTCTAACGGCAGTTTTGTTTAGAAATTCTTTAGAAAAAAATCAGACAAAAGGACATACTCTTGGTTTGCTGCATGTAATCACAATCTCAGAAGATTTTTTTCCCAAGTTTTCATTAAGAAACAAAGATTATGAATTTGTAAGTACTTTGATCGAAAATTATGCTGATCAGCTAATAGAACCTATATCTGAATATGATTGCAATCGAAGTCTTCTTGCAATACACTCTTGGATAAATGAATCAAGCGAAATATTTCTCTCTGACAATTTTGGCATTGAATCTGGTGATATGCATAGAATGGTAGAAACCTCAGATTGGTTAATTCATGCGCTTTACGAAATTGCAAAACTAGAGAAAAAAGATGAGATATTGTCTGAGATTGATGC
>JAJSDS010000274.1 GCA_028580875.1 Nitrosotalea sp. | reverse complement strand
GCATCAATCTCAGACAATATCTCATCTTTTTTCTCTAGTTTTGCAATTTCGTAAAGCGCATGAATTAACCAATCTGAAGTTTCTACTATTCTATGCATATCACCAGATTCAATGCCAAAATTATCAGAGAGAAATATTTCACTTGATTCATTTATCCAAGAGTGTAATGCAAGAAGACTTCGATTACAATCATATTCAGATATAGGTTCTATTAGCTGATCAGCATAATTTTCAATCAAAGTACTTACAAATTCATAATCTTTGTTTCTTAACGAAAACTTGGGAAAGAAATCTTCTGAAATTGTGATGACATGTAGCAAACCAAGAGTGTGTCCTTTTGTTTGATTTTTTTCTAAAGAGTTTCTAAACAAAACTGCTGTTAGAGGATCTATGTACAATGTAGAGGTTTTTTTGCCAAATTCCGTAGCAATGTATCGACCTCCTTTTTGTTTTACAAGGTCTTCGGATTCTAGATATCGCAAAGATATTTGAATGTGAAATTTTATTGTAGTTTTCCTTTCTTGAAAACCTGAAAGTGTTTTTGAAAAGAATTCCAATATATCATCTCCCTTTATACCAGGATTGGTTGATACAAAACTGAGAAGATGAATTCTTAGTGCCTTATCTCCAGTGAGCTTTGAATATATTGGTTCAGGTATTCCATTAATGTAATAGTCGAAAATTTCCTCACTATTTGAGCTACCAACAATAATTGCTTCTCCATATTTATCATACTGTGGCCTACCTGCACGGCCACACAATTGTTTGTACTCCAATATGCTAATTGGTTTGTTAGCACCATATTTTGCATCATATCTACTCACATTAGCAATAACTACCCGTCTAGCAGGAAGATTTACCCCTGCAGCTAAGGTAGGTGTAGATGCCAAAATCTTTATTCTTTTGTTTCTAAATTCAGACTCTATTAAATCTCTACAATTGGGATTAAGACCAGCATGATGAAACCCTACCCCATTTTTAACAAGATTTGCTAGGGTTTTAACAAGCTCAGTATGCTCATTATCATCTAAAATTTTTTGTGAAACTTTCTCTAACATTTCCTTTTCTTCGTTATTCAGAGTCTTTGCTACTGCCTCTGATGCTTTAGTGGCAAGAGATACAGAACGGGTCCTTGTTTCTGCAAATAAAATTGCCTGACCTCCATTATTTAGCGAATCCAAACCAAGATCTACAGGTGGTCCCCTAATGCTTGTTTGAATTTCAAATTTCTTTCTATCTTGCATTGTTACTATACCCTGATCATAAACTCCTTCTGATAACGGAACTGGTCTCCATTCACTATGAACTAGTTTACATTCTAACCAATCAGCTATCTCATCAGCATTGGTAACAGTAGCGCTCAGCGCAATTATTTGAGGTCTTTGTGGCAACAACTTTAGTTTTGTGAGTACAATTTCAAGAGTTGGTCCTCTATCATCATCACCCAGAAGATG
>JAJSDS010000273.1 GCA_028580875.1 Nitrosotalea sp. | reverse complement strand
AGTTTACTGGGTGGAACAGATGAAAGTCCAGGTTCATTTATGATGAAAAATGGCAAGCGATACAAGATTTACAGGGGGATGGCATCATTTTATGCAGCTCTTGGACGAAAAAATAAAGAAACTAGTAATGCATCTTTGGTAGAAGATCTAAATGACTATGTTGCAGAGGGTGTTGAAGCAATGGTTCCATACAAAGGAAGTGTAACTGATATCATCAAGCAACTAACGGGAGGAATTCGATCTGGTTTGAGCTATTGTGGTGCAAATAATATTCCACAAATGCAACAAAATGCAGAATTTATAAAAATGTCAACTGCAGGTTACGCAGAAAGTCAACCACATGATGTAGAATTAATGTAATTTACTTTAAATATAATCACGATTAATTTTTTACAATGCTTACAAAAAAATCTGCAGCTGGAATAGGAATAGGATCACTTGCTGTTGTTTTAGGTATATTTTTCCTGTTGCAGACTATAATGAGCAACGCACATGATGTAAACGATGTTGTAGATATTGGAAAAAATGATGTCTTTCAATTTGACGCAGAAAAACACTATCATGAGTTTCTTAATGTTACGGGAAGTTCATTTCATGTAAAAATGAAGACGCCAAGTACTGGTCTGCAAGTTGATAAAGATTTTCAAAATGGAGTAAGCTTTGACTGGTATAGTCTTGAAAATGGACAGCATTTCATAAACATAACAAACACTGGAGGCTCTATACTTCATGTAACTGGTAAACTAGAAGCAATAACCAACCCGATAATATTTACATCCCATCTCATAGTCATATCTTCGGGAATTTTGATAATTGGAATTAGTGCAGTGTTTTCTATTAGAAGACCAAAAGGATTCTAGATTAACTCAGCTCGTGGATAAGAACCTAAAATCTTGAGAAACGTAGTGTTTGTCTTTATCTTCTCAAGGGTATCCTGAATATTGTTGTCATCTTGGTGGCCCTCAAAATCTACGTAGAAATTATACTCCCAAGGAGTACTTTTTGTAGGGCGTGACTCAATTTTTGTCAGATTAATGTTATTAGCATTGAATTTTTCAAGAATATTATAAAGTGCACCAGGGATGTGTTTTATCGTAAAAATTATTGATGTCTTGTCTTTAGATGTCTTTTCTTTCTTCTCGTTTGCCAAGATAAGAAATCTTGTATAATTATTTGGATTGTCTTCTATTCCTTCTTTTATTATTGGGACATTGTAGATTTCAGCCGCTTTTTTGCTAGCAATACAAGAAATATTGTCCTTGTTTAGTTCAAGGATGATCTTTACACTACCCGCAGTATCATAAGTTGGTATGGGTCTCAAATGATTTTCTTGTATGAATTTTCTACACTGACCGAGTGCTTGTGGATGAGAATATACTGTATCAATTTTTTCCAGATTTTGTAGACCAATAAGACAGTGTGATATTCTATGATATGTTTCACCTACAACATTGAG
>JAJSDS010000272.1 GCA_028580875.1 Nitrosotalea sp. | reverse complement strand
AAGAAAGTTTATTGGATTTTTAGCCACAAGCAAAGAGCCCTGTGCTTTTCCTCGCACTATTACTTTGACATTCATCTTGTTTCCTCTTGCACTATTTTTTTCAAACTCTTCAGATTCACATCAACATTGTTCGAAGTCTTCAGATAATATGCACCCTTTACACTATTTGTGATAACAGAATCCACTTCCTTGTTGTCAACAAGAGGGGATAGGCAGGTACAGCAGTCAAACAATAATTCTCCTCCGGCTCGTTCTATTTCTTTTTTATAACCAAGATCCCGTATCTGCCCCTTGATTGCACTAGGACAGAAGATCATGCAACGTTTTTGAAATGATCTTCCTTTTAGCATCGAGGCCAAGTCACCAATCTCTTCAAGACCGAGTTGAGGACTGCCAAGTGTAATCAAATCCCCGCTCTCAGAAGTATTGAGCTCGTCATGAATTTTTTGCATTTCATTTTTGTCAAAATCAATTTTTTCACCCTCTTCCTCCCCAAATGTAAACATGCCACAGGCCCCCGAAGTACCCATGCCTGCACACAGAGACTTGCAGCTGCGCTTGTCAAGATCATTTACGCCAGACAAGGCAACTGAGCTGCCTGCGACTTTTCCTGCAAAGTATCCAAGCATTCCATATGTCAATTCATCACGCGACTCTACCTTCATACGAATTGTCAAGTTTGGCTTTCTCGTACCATCATCTCTTAAATCAGAACATGGACTTTTGCCAGTGATTGCACTTGCAAGTGCACTAAACGCACCCTCCTTGTTTGTCTTGAGTCCAGAAAATGAATTTGCATAGATTGCAGCATTACTTTCTGCAAAGGACACATGAGTACCTTGTTTTGGAATATCAAAGATTTCATATGGAATGCAAGAGTATGATGGGATTGCCCCCATTTTTTCGTACGAATTTTTTATGCTACGCTGACTTTCAATAAAGTTGTCATCCAGATTATAACGTGAAACGGAATCAAAATCAAATCCCATCGGATTAACTGTTGTTTTTACTTTGAATTTAGCATCTTGACTGAGGTGTGAGAGAAATTCTTTTCCCGCATCCCCTATCGTATTATAATTAACTCCAGACAGGTGTGCCCATTCTATTGGAATTAACCTATCTGCATCGGATGCTTCTCCAATTGCCACAAGGGTTCTATATGCAAGTGCAAGCGTTTCCCCGTGCTTTCCATCCAGTGCATTCTCTTCTTCTTTTGTTAATTCCAATACTCAGCTTTGTTATAACAGATATAATACTTGTGTGGTCAACATGAAACCAATTGGAAAAAATTAAAAAAATTTTAGATGGTATGATCTCAACAATGAATTCTGTCAAGCCACCCCGCATGACGGCACTAAGAGAACTACGCGAGGCTGAAAATGGCAGCCCATTGAATATTCTAATAGGAACAATACTTTCTGCAAGAACCCGAGATGAAAGTACTGCATCTGTAGTCAAGATATTATTC
>JAJSDS010000271.1 GCA_028580875.1 Nitrosotalea sp. | reverse complement strand
TGATATGTCGCACAAATTTTCCCTGTTGAATTAGGTGACATGTACAATACTGCTACACCTGTATTTGATTGAGGATAGGGAATGTCACATGGTGCAGATGAGATAGTTGGCATAGTGTAAAGTGATGTCTGAGATACTTCCTTTGCCCAACCACGATGAATCAATATGTATGCAGTATCAGGTTTGACACATGCAGGAGAACCACCTATTGTTTTAAAGATCAAGGTGAGATTAGGTTTGCAGAGAGTGTCATTATGAGATATTCCAGACCAAAACTGGTCCAAAGGTGGAATTGATTCAGATTTGAAGGAAATGTCTTGAGACAGAGTACCTCCTCCTACAGTTGTAGCAAGCCACCAGCTTCTAGCAGTAGTGTCAAATGGGATTGTAAAATTCGCATAAAAGGTACCATTTTTGTTGATTGGGACGTCTTTGGTTATTACTGGGATTTTGCCATTTTTTTCAAGGCTAATCTTTGCATCAATATCATTCAAGTAAGAGTTTCCTTTGATTGATACAACGTCACCAGGCATGTAGACATATTTGTCTGTGGACATGAAAACTTGTTGGAGTCCAGAAGGTTTGCCTCTGATACCAGCAGTGTCAGATACCTCTACCAGCTTACCTGATTCATCTCTGAAGTAATAGCTGGTCTTGATGTTCTGACCTACTGAGGAGATTATAGTACCTGATTTGCATAATTGGTCTGGAACTTCAAAGGTACCAGTAAAGATACCTGTTGATGAACCAGTCTCAACTAGTGAGAAACCAGTTGCGGATAAGCTTGATGCAAATCCGCCAGTAGTTGCGGTGTTGCTTTCACTTGTAAAGCATGAACCGGTATTATCCGGTGTAAATTGACTGTTAATCTTGCTGTTAGACCATCTAACATTTTGCTGACCAAATTGTACATCTACGAGTCTGCCAAATGCGCTGCCGTCAGAGTACTGTCCTAGACCTGATTTACCGATTGTGTCGGTTGCATTGTCTTGTACAGTATTATCTGGTGTACCGGCTACTGCATAAACTGGTGTGACTGCGGTGTAAATGTCAACCAAGCCGTTGTTAACGTTAAGGTCTGGGTCAGTGAGTGTAATTGTCACAGTGTCGCCTATCTTGTATGTCTTGCTATCAAATGAAATGGTTATAGAGTCAGCATTGACTAAATTAATTTGAAAGTAAGTAATCATAATTATGGAAAGTGTCACAATCAGATAGTTGATAGGTTTCAAAATATACTGTCCTTCAACTTTCAAACCTTAAAAAACTGACGTAGGTTTCCATAGTAAGATCCCCCAGAACTTACTCTACATTCCCGAACAAATGTTTTTTAGTCAACTGCAATCCGGTGGTCTAAAATAGAAATTATTGGAGAGTAGAGTTTTCAATAAAGGTCACCAGATTATGGATGTGGAATGTTGGCGAAACACAGTTGCCTTTAACCCATCCTGTAGCATTCGACCACATACCGCAGCCAAATCCGTCAGGAGGATGAGG
>JAJSDS010000270.1 GCA_028580875.1 Nitrosotalea sp. | reverse complement strand
GCATATGGAAGATTTACCATTTATGATCAATCATGATATAACAGCAAATTAAAAGAATGCTCTTACCATACAGACATGAAATTACAAATAGAAAATTTTGATTGTCAATAAAAAAAGAAGATTAGGAGACGTTTATTGTTCCACGCATGCCTGTGTGGATCATACAGATGTATTCGTATGTTCCAGGTTTGTCAAATTTGAAACTAAACGTTTTTCCTGCCTTGATCATTCCGCTATCAAAGATTCCATCCGCATCTGTAGTTCCTGGCTTGACTGATGTTACAGTATGTGTATTTCCATCAGTGTTGACAAAAGTTACAGTTGTTCCCGCCTTGATGTTCAATACATTTGGAGTAAAGAACGGAGATTCTAGACCTACTATGTTGACTGTGTTTGCAGGAGGAGCTGTGTCTGTTTGAGTTACAGTTGTTCTGATTCCCGTTGGTTCTGAGACAAATACGTTAAACGTGGTGTTTGCTCTTCCCCACATGTAATTTGAGAGAGTGCTTGGTTGGAGTTGCACATTTAGGGTATATGGTCCAGCACTTGGAAATATCTCAGTCAAACTCTCCACACCTGTGTGACCATGGATTGCTCCATTCATAGCCAAAGCTCCTTCAACTGCAGCAGATTGTGCTGCAATGTAGTTTCCTATCTGTACAGTCACTTGCAAGTCAGGATGTATAATCATGGAATCATCCTTAGCTTTTGTCACGGTAAAGACAAAAGTTACAGGTTGTCCTGCTACAATTTCTTTGGAGGTTGTGCTCAAGTCAACGTTGACTGATGTTCCTTGAACTGTTCCTTGGAGTGTGTGTTTTTGATCGATGTTTTGTACATAAACTGGAAACTCAAACTCTCTAGCTCCGAAATTATTTTGTGGATCCTTAGCAAAGTCCTTTGGACTTCCAGATATCATTGTATGAGTCCATCCTTTAGGAGTTGGTTCCAATCCCCCCATTGTAGTTCCAATTGATGAGGTAGTAAGGTAGACGGTATTTTCACCTGCCATTGGGAAGGCTACCTTAAAATCCATATTTCCTACATGAGAGTGTCCAGTAGTTGTCTTGTAGATAATGTTATCATTTGGGTCTTTCACTGTTATTGCCCAATCCACATGACTGAGTTTTGCTCCAGACTTGTCATCCTTTACGTTCATGTTGATGGATGCCAATTCATTTGTATGAATTACCGGCTGAGCAACAAAGTCTACTTTGATTCCATCCGATACCTTTGATTGCGGTTTGTTTTGTGTATCATTGTCTTGCATTCCATTTGATTGATCAGAGTCCATCGAACTGTCTTGTTCTGCCATCATCTTTGCCATATCATGAGGTGGACTAGGTGGGTTATCTGCAGATACTGCACTTGCTTGTGTTTGTGCCTGAGCTTGTATCTTGTTATTTTGTGGTACAAACTCTAGCGACAAAACTATCGCTGCAAGTGCAATGGCTGCAATCAATGATGTTACGAGAATTAGATTTCTCCGCATGAAAGCGTTTCATTGCAAAAA
>JAJSDS010000026.1 GCA_028580875.1 Nitrosotalea sp. | reverse complement strand
ATCGACATTAAAGTCTCCACCTGCTAGTGAGTCCATCATCAAACCATTGAGTGTCTGTGTCATTGCATTGAGTTCAGAATCTGCTTCTGGCATGAACCTACCAAGTGATGATTTTAGTCCCTTCATTGTGGACATTGCAGGGGCGATTGCTACCATTGCATCACCGAGGTCATGTATTGTGGTTAGACGCAATTGTACTTGCTCTAATGCCATTCTAGCATTTCCTAACATCTTTGACACTTTTCTAATCTCAGCTAGTTCGTTTGACAGAACTCTACTTGTTGCTGCATCGTGATGTTGCATTGCGGCTACGATTCTCTTGAACAACTGAGCATCTCTTTCTCTCAGTTTGCCCAACATAGAATCCATCTTCGATATTTGACCCTGTAACTTGTTCACAGCTTGCTCTATCCTAGGTTTTAGAGCGCCTTGTGGCTTTACAGTTTCACGTAATTTTTCGGTTAAACCAACAGACTCTGGTCGAGTCCAGGTCTTATCGAAGCCGGTCATGCGGGGTAGTCCAAAAGTTGGTTCTTAATGGCCGGTGTATATTATACTCAACACTAGGCTAAATTTAGCTCACAAAGTGTAAATCAGTCTTTTTATGATTTTATGATATCATGACAAAGATTGTAGTCTTTGATTCGGGCTTGGGTTCCTTGTCTGTAATAAAACCAATACGAAAAAGAATCAATGCTGATATTATTTATTTTGCAGACCAAAAAAATTATCCATATGGAACCAAGATCGTATCCCAGCTGGACAAAATAATCAAGTCCACCATCATACAATTGCAAAAAAAATTTGATCCAGATATCATCATAGTAGGCTCAAACACGCCATCATTACTGCTTGACATTGAAAAAAAAGACAAGATCATTGGAGTATTTCCACCATTAAAGGAAGCTGTACAAAGAACCGAGTCTGGAAAGATCGGAATACTTGCAACAAAGTCAGTTGTTGAAAACAAAATTTTTGATAAGTACATTAGAAAAAATGTTCCATCTAGAGTTCATGTTGAAAAAATTAATGCAACACCACTTGTAGACCTTGTCGAGTCTGGAAAATTCATTTCACAAAAGCAAATTGCAAAAAATATAATAAAAAAAATCATCATACCACATTTAGAAAACAATGTGGATGTGTTTACACTATCAAGCACACACCTGCCATTTCTTGTACCAATCTTAAAAGAATTGTTTCCAGGTACAACATTTTTAGATCCTGCAGATGCGTTAGCACAACACATTTCAGAGATATCAAAACACAAATCAAAAAAATCTAGTTTGAAAATTTACTCATCAGGAAATACTGAATCATTTCACAAACAATTGTTAAAGATTGGAATTAAAAATAAAGTAAATCCATTATGATTTTACTTGGATGCCTTTCTGTATCCATGTGTAAATGTCTTGTCATACAGTTTTGAATATTCATATGATTTCGGATTTACAACGTCTCCGATAATTATGATTGCAGTCCTTGTTATTTTTTCATCACGTATTTTTTTTGCAATGTCTTGCAAGGTTCCTATGATTATTTTCTCGTCACTCCAGCTTGCCCTGTAAACCACACCAACAGGAGTCGATTTAGAATATCCACCCTTGATTGCCTCCTGTACAATTTTTGGTATGAGATGGATGCTGAGATAAAAGATTAGTGTTGCCTTGTGTTTTGCAAGTTCGGATATCTGTTCCCGCTTTGGCACTTTGGTTCTTGATTCAGCCCTTGTCACTATAATGGTTTGAGTGACTCCCGGTAGCGTGAGCTCACAACCAAGCGCGGCAGCAGAGGCAAGAAATGAAGTGATTCCTGGAACTATCTCATAGTTTATTCCTTCTTTTTTGAGATTGTCTGTTTGTTCTCTAATTGCACCGTATATGCTAGGATCGCCGTCATGTAACCTGACAACAAGTTTTCCTTTCAGCGCATTCTCTTTTAAAATTTTAAAAATGTCTTCTCGTACCATTTTTGCAGCATCATATAGCTGTGATTTTTTGCACATTTTGATAATTTCTGGAGGAATGAGCGAGCCAGAATAAACCACGACATCAGCTTTTTGGATCAATTTTTTTGCCTTTACCGTAATCAGTTCAGGGTCACCAGGACCGCATCCTACAAAGAATACCTTATGCACGCTTTACCACCATGATTGAAAAATATTTTGTAGTCATTGTATCTGTTGTGACCTGGCCCAGTGTTAACTTTTTGATTATCTCCTGATCAGTTCCTATATCCTGCCCAATTGCAAAGATCGAACTGTCAGGAAATCCAGCTTCACGTAATAGTGTTATGACTTGATCAAAGTATCTCCCATCTTTTAGAAATATCATAGTGTCACAATTTTTTGCAGTCTCCTTTACCCTGGACAGATCATAACAAGATGGAATGACTGCCATGGTTTCTGCGCCTTCTGCAAGACTGATCCCAACCTTGGATGCAAATGTAAACATAGATACAATTCCAGGTATCACGCTGATCTTTATCTGCGGATATTTTGTTTGCAGTTCCCTGTCAATGTAGATCCATGTGCTGTAAAGATATGGATCACCCACTGTAAGATAAATAACTTTTTTTCCAGAAAGAACTTTTTCTGCAATGACTTGGGCATTTTGCAGCCAACTGTTTTCCAGAGTATCTTTCTCCTTTACCATTGGAAAGACCAAGTTAATAACCTCCGGTTTCTTGGATTTATCCACCAGTGATTCTATAATAGAATAAACAATACTGGGCTTGCCTTCTTTGGCAGTAGGACATACAATCACTTCGGCATTTTGTATTGCCTTTACTGCCTTTACTGTCAAAAGCTCCGGGTCACCAGGCCCACATCCTACACAGACAAGATCATGCATTGATTTGATCAAAAATGTACCTAATTAAAATCTAGATTCTAGTTGCAGATATTATGGTGACAGGGTTTCTTGCAAGAAACATTGTACCTGTAGAAGTTTTTTTGCTTTTGGATATTGTCACCTGAATTATGTCAACTGACGAGAATTGTAGTTTTTCAATTGTACTTAGTACAGAGTATAACGTTTCGACAAGAATGGTTCCTATTACTATCCTGCCTCCTTGCTTTAGTTTTGATTCACATAGTTTTACTATATCAGCAGTCTCCCCACCCGTACCGCCTATAAATATGGCATCTGCCATAGGTAGTTCACTAATTTTTTGTGTTGCATTTCCCAAGATGACAGATACATTTGAGACATGAAACTTTTCCAAGTTTTTCTTTGTAAGATCTACAGCATTTTGATCAATGTCAATTGAAAAGACTTTGCCAGAAGGTCCCACTTGGTGTGCAGCCTCGACGGATATTGACCCGCTCCCGCATCCAACATCATATACAACCTGTCCAGATGACAATCTTGCTTTGCTTACCTGAATTACACGTACCTCTTCTTTTGTAATTGGCACATCTTCCACTCTATCAAATAATTCATCTGGAATTCCAGGAGTACGATGCTGCCACATTGAATTTACTTCAAAACTAGTTGATATTTAGAATTACCTGACGGTTACAATTCCCACATCTGGATGGATGAGTGTATTTACAAGAATCCAACAGAAGATGAACATCAGAAAATAGCTCCCATATCCAGTTGTAATCAATTTCTTCTTGTCTGCTACAGCAATAGGAATTCTCAAGGATTTTGCTATCACATATGAAACAATAAACAGTATTATCATGATTCCAAACCCTAGCCCTACTCTGGATGATTCATCGGAGAATCCAGGACCACTGCCAATGATTGCAGAAAGAGCTCCTGCCAGCACTCCAAGACCTACCCTTAACCAAAATAATTTATCCAGTCCACCCTTTATCTTTGATTCTTCGGTCTGGCTAGGCAACCCTGCAGGATTGTCCTTGGTATCATCATTAACATCTGGGTTTTCATCTCCCTTTTTCTTTGGATGTCTTGCCAACTAAATTTTCAAAATCACTCGGTTTAATCCCGTTTAAAATGTTTGGTTGCAATCTCAATAGTAAAGGTATAATCAATGGCCAGAAGAATTAGGTATCATGACACTTGCAGGTATAGAACTGCGTTACCTGATTACTGAGATGAATAAGCAAGTAAAGGACTATTATGTTAGTAACATTTACGGCGTAAGTCGCAACAGCCTTCTTTTCAAGCTACACCATGCAGAGAAACCAGATTTGCTCATAATGTTCTCCACTTTTGGTTTATGGATAACTGGAATAAAAATAAATCAAATGGAGGAGAACCGCCTGATAAAACGATTAAGAAATGATCTTTTGCGTAGCAAGATTACAGAGATTAAACAGCTTGGAAGCGAACGAATTGTTTACGTAACATTTTCAGGATTTGACCAGGAATTTATTTTGGTTGGAGAGTTTTTCGGAGACGGTAATATAATATTGTGCAATAAAGAAATGAAGATTCTCTCCCTCTTGCATTCAATTGACGTAAGACATAGAAAGCTTGCAGTAGGACTGAATTACATTCCGCCTCCCTCTTCCGGATTAAACATCTTAGAGGTTACAAAAGAAAATATCGAAGAGATCAAAACAAGTTCTACTCCAGTTGTAAGATGGATAGGAAGAACACTTGGACTGCCAGGAAAATATGCAGAAGAGATCATCAAGATGAGCAACTTGGATCCAAACAAGTTGGGAAATACATTATCTGATAAGGAAATTGAGGACATCTTCCAAGCAACAAGGGGTTTGATTGACAAAGTAACTACAGGAGATCATGATGCATACATTATACGTGATGTAAAAAATTCAGATGTCATTCCCATACCTCTTGGGGACATGAGTGTCAGAACCAATACAGTAAAGGTGTCTAGTTTCATGGAAGGATTGGATTCACTTTTTTCAGAAAATCTACTTGAACATGGCAAGTCATCCCAGTCTACAACTGCAAATCAGAAGATTACAGAGCTTGAGCACAAACTGGAGGAACAAAACAAAGCAATTTTGCTTGTCAATGAAAGATCAAGTTCTATTTCCGGTGTAGCAAAAGCCCTTCTGGAGATATCATACACTGGTGTGACATCCATTGAAGATCCATCCATTAGTCCATTATTGAACAAGTACAACTCACACACTACAAGAGAGAGCGGCATCTTTCTGATAAATGTCAATGGGGAAAAAATAAAGATAGACCCCCAGTCATCAATACAGGCAATTGCCTCAACGTTGTTTAACGAGTCAAAAAAACAGATGAGGGCAACTGATACAATCAATTTGGAGAAGAAGAAGACAGAAAAAAGTTTGGAGCTTGTTAAAAAACAAGCAAGTATTGCGCAGGATTCCATCGTATTTGCAGTTCAGAAAAAGAAGGAATGGTTTGAGAGATACAGGTGGTTTATCACCTCAGACGGTCATCTAGCAATAGGAGGACGTGATGCCTCTTCAAATTCAGCCGTAATAAGAAAACATCTTAACAAAAATGACATGGTATTTCACGCAGAAATAGTAGGATCACCATTTTTTCTTTTACGGGAAAGTACAGAAGAGGATCCTTCCAGCGTAAAAGAAGTTGCACAGGCAACGGTATGTTTCAGTAGAGCATGGAGAGCAGGAGTATACGGATTAAATGCATATTGGATAAAACCAGATCAGGTAAAGACTGCAGCCCCGAGTGGACAGTTCATTGCAAAGGGATCATTTGTAATAGAGGGATCTAAAAATTTTGTACAGGTAACCACGTTGCAGCTAGCAATTGGTTTGTATGAAAAAGATGAAAGTTACCTCTTAATGTGCGGACCACCATCAGCAATTAAAAAACACTGTATCTATTTTGTAACAATAGAACCTTCTGGAGTAGACATGACAGAGATGGCAAGAAAAGTAAAATTAGAATTCATGAAATTCAAAGAGAAAGAAGAGATAGTCAAAGCAATTTCCCTTGATGACTTTATCAGAATGCTTCCTGCAGGAGACAGTCACATAGTAGAAGCAGGTCATGGAGAGGCATACGATTGAGTACAAACAAACCAATTTTTGTAGTAGATGCAATGCTAGGCAATTTAGCAAAAAAATTAAGGATTCTCGGATATGACTCAAAATATTTTTCCTCAATTGAGGACGATAAACTAATTTTAATAGCAAAAAATGAAAAACGAATAATTTTGACAAAGGACGAACAACTCACAAAAAATGCAGAAAAACAGAATATTGGTTTTGTTCTCATCAGGGGAAGCGATGAATCAGAACAAATTATGCAGATAAATGCAAAAATCAAGCTTGACAGGTTTGTTGTTGATACAAATAATTCTCGTTGTATTGTTTGCAATGGCAGTTTACAACCAGTCGATAAATATAGAATCATAGGGAAAATTCCAGAAGGGATACTAGAACGGGAGAAAAAGTTTTGGATGTGTGACTCTTGCAAGAAGATTTACTGGGAAGGAACCCATTTTGAAAAACTTCAGGAATTTGCAACCAAGCTAAATGACATGACAAATTGATGCTAACAGATGATGACGGTCAAACACTGGTAAAAACTGCACGCCAAGTTGTTACAGAATATCTCAAAGAAGAAAAAAGAATTAAATTAACAAAAGAGATCAAATCCAGATTTTCATACAAGTCAGGGGTATTTGTTACACTAAACAAGAAAGAAAACCTAAGAGGATGCATAGGATTTCCGACTCCAGACAGGATATTGCATCAGTCTCTTGTAGATGCTGCAATAGCATCGTCTACAGAGGATCCACGTTTTCCACCAGTAAGATTTGAGGAGTTGGATGAGATCACGTTTGAAGTCACTGTACTTACTCCACCTGTTGAGATCAAAGTCAGGGATCCATCAGAATATCCCAGAATGATAAAGATAGGCAGAGACGGCCTTATTTTAAAATGGGAGTATGGAGCAGGCTTACTTCTTCCCCAAGTTCCGGTAGAATACGGATGGAATGAAGAAGAGTTTCTCAATCACACATGTGAAAAAGCAGGAGCTCCTTTGAATCATTGGAAACAAAAAAATGCAAAGATCCTAAAATTTGAGGGAATTGTATTCAAAGAAACAAAACCAAATGGAAAAATCAAGAGATTAGAATTATAGAATTGTACCTTCAACTGCATCAAGTGTTATGTCCTTGTTTTCTTGCAGCAGATCATAATCATCTTTGCTTGCAACGACCAGAGGAATGTTTGATATTGCACATCCAGACGCAGTTGTCAAATCAGCTTTTAGACAGATCATGGCCAGCGGTGCACAGTTGTTATATTTTAAAGAGTATAGAGTGTATGCTCCCACACTACTACCCACCCCAAAAGGAAATGCAAGAATTTTGCCACCGATTGATTTTCCATAGAGATCGTGTTTTTTATCATGCACTATTCCTGTTTTTTTATCAATTCCACCAAGAAAGTTTATCGGATTTTTAGCCACAAGCAAAGAGCCTTGTGTTTTTCCTCGCACTATTACTTTGACATTCATCTTGTTTCCTCTTGCACTATTCTTTTCAGGCTCTTTAGATTTACATCTACGTTGTTAGAAGTCCTAAGATAATATGCTCCCTTTACACTATTTGTAACAACAGAATCCACTTCCTTGTTGTCAACTAGAGGAGACAGACAAGTACAACAGTCATACAAGAATTCACCTCCAGCCCGTTCTATTTCTTTTTCATAACCAAGATCTCTTATTTGTCCTTTGATTGCTCTAGGACAGAAGATCATGCAACGTTTTTGAAATGATCTTCCTTTTAGCATTGAGGCCAAGTCACCAATCTCTTCAAGACCGAGTTGAGGACTGCCAAGTGTAATCAAATCCCCACTCTCAGAAGTATTGAGTTCATCATGTATTTTTTGCATTTCATTTTTATCAAAATCAATTTTTTCGCCCTCTTCCTCCCCAAATGTAAACATGCCACATGCCCCCGAAGTACCCATACCTGCACACAGAGACTTGCAGCTGCGCTTGTCAAGATCATTTACACCAGACAAGGCAACCGAGCTGCCTGCAACTTTTCCTGCAAAGTATCCAAGCATTCCATATGTCAATTCATCACGCGACTCTACTTTCATACGAATTGTCAGATTTGGTTTTCTTGTACCATCATCTCTTAAATCAGAACATGGACTTTTGCCTGTTATTGCACTTGCAAGTGCACTAAATGCACCTTCTTTGTTTGTCTTTAGTCCAGAAAATGAATTCGCATAGATTGCAGCATTGCTTTCTGCAAAGGATACATGAGTACCTTGTTTTGGAATATCAAAGATTTCATATGGAATGCAAGAGTATGACGGGATTGCTCCCATTTTTTCATATGAGTTTTTGATGCTGCGCTGACTTTCAATGAAGTTGTCATCCAGATTATAGCGTGAAACGGAATCAAAATCAAACCCCATCGGATTAACTGTTGTTTTTACTTTGAATTTAGCATCCTGGCTTAGGTGTGAGAGAAATTCTTTTCCCGCATCCCCTATCGTATTATAATTAACTCCAGACAGGTGCGCCCATTCTATTGGAATTAACCTATCTGCATCAGATGCTTCCCCAATTGCCACAAGGGTTCGATATGCAAGTGCAAGCGTTTCCCCGTGCTTTCCATCCAGTGCATTCTCTTCTTCTTTTGTTAATTCCAATACTCAACTTTGTTATAACAGATATAATAAGTTAGAAAAACCTGCGTATAATAGAATAGGCGTCAATTATGAATAGATGGTATAGACAATTACAGTCCAGCTAAAAGACGGTTTATAGTTTTAAACATGCACAGAACAAACTAGTGTATCTGGATATAAGAAAGCAGGCTGTTTGATAGAGGGCTCCCTACTCCAGTTACAAAGTCATATCCTGTTCCAGCACTAAAGCCGCCGTTGTTTCCTGACATGATGTCTCTAAAGTCGTTTGCATAGTCAGTACCAGTTGCTGCTCCATATAGCAAGGTCTCAGTACCATAAGATGTTGATGACATGGGAGTAGTTCTTACATTATTTACAATTGCAGATAATGCTGCCCATTGAGGAGCACCAGCACTAGTTCCTCCTACTTGGAACCAGCCTTTGCTTCCTTGATAACCAAAGCTATCGTATACTGGTACACCAGTATTTGGATCAGCATTGTACGAAACATCTGGAACTGCTCTTTTACCATTGCTTGTGATTCCATAATTAGTTTGATAGGATTGCTCAGACTCGTAAAGACTTGGACCTCCACCACTACCACTCCATGCAGTTTCACTTGACACATTTCCTAAACTGTCTACATTGAGTGTTGTTCCACCAACTGCTACAACATATGGAGATACAGCAGGATAGATAGTACCGCTGCCACTGTCACCAGATGATGCAAAGAAGCTTACATCATTTTTGTTAAAATGATAATCATAATTGGATTCTGACGAAAATTCAGAGCCTCCCCAACTCATCGATACCTGACTGGCTCCTTTACTTGCTGCATAGTCAACAGCATTCAACAGGTTTGAAAAACTTGCTGATTTTGCCTCTACAAGAATTATCTTTGCACCTGGTGCCATAGCATGTGCCCATTGTACGTCAAGTGATTCCTCTAATGCCCATCCCGAATCTGATCTTGGTTTGCCTTGAGGAGTAGCCTTTACAAAGCATCCATTTGTAGATGTACAATCTGGAAGTCCGAATTGACTACTAAAGGTTGCAAGGTCTTTTGATATATTTGGATCATCATATGCATCAACAATAGCTATTGTTTGTCCATACCCACACAGGTTGGTATTACCAAAAGTTCCTGTGTATGAACAGGTTAATTGATCAAAGGAGTATGCATGTCTAATCTGAGAAGGTAGAAGTCCAGTTGGAGATACAGTCGCTGCTTTTTTAATATGGATTGGCGGATGTCCTTCCCAAGTATCAGGTGGACCATTAGCATTTTGTTGAGCATATGCAAGATTGTATGAGCTTGAAAATGAAGTTGAAATTAGTGATAAGAATAGTATAGCCCCCAGTAGACTTACTTTTATTATTCCATTATGCATGGAAGGTGTTCACCTAGACAGTTTTTAAGACTTACTAATAATTCTGAAATTTGGTACTGGTGATTCTAGGTAGATCATTTCTGATGAAAGTTGTATTTTCTGCCTTGACAATGAATTAGCTAGATTACAGATATAATACTTGTGTGGTCAACATGAAACCAATTGGAAAAAATTAAAAAAATTTTAGATGGCATGATCTCAACAATGAATTCTGTCAAGCCACCCCGTATGACGGCACTAAGAGAACTACGCGAGGCTGAAAATGGCAGCCCATTGAATATTCTAATAGGAACAATACTTTCTGCAAGAACCCGAGATGAAAGTACTGCATCTGTAGTCAAGATATTATTCTCAAAGTACAAGACTGCCAATGCACTTGCGAGTGCAAAATTATCTGATGTAGAAAAAATAATCAAGAGGACAGGCTTCTACCATGTTAAAGCAAAAAGGATAATCGAAGTTGCATCAATTATAAATACAAAATATTCAGGCAAAGTCCCTAAAACTATGGAGGATCTGTTGAGCTTACCAGGCGTGGGAAGAAAGACTGCAAACTGTGTCCTAGTTTATGCCTTTGATGAGCCAGCAATACCTGTCGATATACATGTACACAGAATTTCCAACAGATTGGGACTGGTAGAAACAAAAACTCCAGAAGAGACAGAGATTGAATTAATGAAAAAAATCCCAAAAAAACATTGGATTAGAATAAATGATACATTTGTAATGTATGGTCAAAATATTTGCAAGCCAATTTCACCGATGTGTTCTGTCTGTCAAATAAAAAAAGATTGCAAGTATTATAAAACTACAAACTAGGACGATTTATTATCAGAGATCTTTTTTGTTTCCTCTGTTCTATTCTTAGTTTTCAACAATACAACAATCAACACTATTGTTACTGCAAGTACCATAAATGGCATGTAAAATATTGGATTTCCGGAAGGATCTCCTGAAATAACGCTAAAGGTTAACGCACCACCATTTACTGGAGGAGAATCAGAAGCCGAAGTCATTCCAGAGACGGTAAACTCTCTCATTGTAAAACCTGCAACATCCAAGTTAGAGACTGCATCCTTTGATCCTACACTAACAGTCAGGCCACCGCTGCTTGAGTGGGTTGCAGTGATGAGTTTGTCAGGAGTCCAGCCTATCTTTTTTTCATCATGAATCATGAAATATCCATCCTCTGGAGTATTTACTGCCACCCAGAATCGATAGTCAGGTGGACCACCCATTCCAATTTCTATAAACTTGGGCGTGTCAAGATTTTCATATAATCTAACTACTGCATTTCCTTCTTGGTTTGTATACTGGAGTTTGTTTTGCATCTCAAGCTCCCAGTTGGTAATATGTTCATGATCAAGTTTGAAAACTGTTGCATTTTTTACATTTACATTAAATGCACTATATGGAACTAGGACAGAATCATAGTGCTCAGATTTGTTAACGGTTGATTCCTGAGCATAAACAGGCAGAAATGAACCTGCCAGTAACAGTACAGCGAGCAAGAGGCGCATGATCTGCAATGATATCATTTCAATAAAAATCTAGTCCACAAAGGGATTGTCTAGTTTTGTTAGTACCTGAAATACCTCTGGCCTCATCATGTATTCAGAAGGATTTTGTTTATCAAGAATCATTGCCCTAAGTTTGGTTCCGCTCAGGCTTTCCTGATATTCTTTACCATGTGGACAGTTTCGTTCGCTTGCAAACGACAGACATTTTCTACAATAGAAAAATGCCGGAAAGAAGATCGGCTCTATACCAATGTCAGGATATGAATCAAATATCTTTTGTGAAGCAAATGGATCATAGTATGCACCTACACCTGCATGATCCCTGCCTATTATGATATTAGTACATCCAAAGTTTTTTCTCATTATGGAATGGTGTATTGCCTCTTTGGGTCCTGCATATCTCATTTCTGTATGCAGGGTACCGAGATAGCACCTGTTTAGAGGATAATAATGTTCTATAAGAGTCTCATAAGCAGTAACTATTGCTTCGTCTGTATAATCTCCAGATTTTTTCTTTCCTACAAGTGGATTTACAAATAGCCCGTCATGTGTGTTCAGAGATGCTTTTTGAAGCATCTCATGTGCCACATGCGGAACATTTCTTGTTTGAAATGCGACGATTGTTTTCCATCCAACTTTTTGAAAGAAATCTCTTGTTTCAGCAGGAGTCTTTCTGTATCTTCTGATTTGAGTTTTGTCTGGTCTTTTGATATAGTCAATTTTTCCACCAACAAGAAATTCTTTCATATTCATGGTTTTTGCCACACCTGGGTGTTTTAGATCAGATGTTCCATAGATTTTGGTTGAAACGATATTTTTATCAAAATTGTAAATATCATCCACATGCAAGATAGCAAAATTTTTGCCCCCTACATTTAGAGCAACATCTCCTGCGTCTTTCATTTTTGTGGCAGTATCCTTGTCCACATCAAGTATGATTGGAACTGTCCATGGCAAATCATTTGCCAGTCTACCTTGAGAAACTACCTTCTCAAAATCTTCTTGCACTAAAAATCCTTCAAGCGGACTAAAAATTCCATCAGCAATATTTTCTATATCATTTGCAAGATCAGCATTAACGGAAACAGAAAATAGCTGACTTGGATCTTTTTCTGTAATTCTGCTTATTAATTTACCACCGTGTGGTTTTGCTACACCAGTATCTCCCAATTGTATCACTTGCTGTGGTTGGCGTGCAATCCACACTCTTTTTGGGAGTCAGATTCCCACCACCAACGTCCCGCTCGTAGTGGTTCTCCTGGTTTAATTGCACGTGTGCATGGTTCACATCCAATGCTGGGAAATCCTTTGTCATGCAGTTTGTTGTATGGGATGTTATTTTTCTTGATGTAATCCCAAGTTTGATCCCAAGTCCATTCTATTATAGGATTTATCTTAATGATACCGTTATGCTGTTCATCAAGTTCTATTTTGTTTGCATTTGATCGTACCTCAGTTTGATCTGCCCGTAACCCGGTTATCCATCCATCTAGTGTAGAAAGAATTCTGTTGAGTGGATGAACCTTTCTTATGCCACAGCAAAGTTTCCTGTTGCCAACACTATGATAAAATAAATTCAATCCGTTTACACGAACCATCTGCTCTACTTCGTTCTGATCTGGAAACATCACTTCTATGTTTACATTGTATTTCTTACGTATCTCATCCATTACATCGTATGTTTCTTGATTAAGTCTGCCAGTATCAAGAGTAAAGATTCTTGCTTTAGGGTTTATTTTCATCATCATATCAATTACTACCACATCTTCTGCACCAAAACTTGATGCCATGGCTAGCCTTGGATGGAGATTATCAAAAGACCACCTGAGAACTTCTTGAGGAGTTTTTAGATCTGCATTTAACTGCTGTACTTGTTCAGCAGTAAACTTTGACATGATAAAAATTGTTATCATTCGTCATATAATTATTTAGGTAAAACATTCATTCTAGAGTTATAAATGAGATAGACGATGAAAACATAATGTCAGAAAAAACAGTGCTTGTTGTTTTTCCTTCCATCTATTCATTGAATAAAATAAACAATCTTGCAACAAACATATCAAAAATTCTCAAGATAAAAAATCAACCATATGATAACATAAGAAAGAATGAATCATTGATTATCGTAGAGGCAACTGATCCAGTACTTGCCTCATCAGCAGTGAATTTGTTATTTGGGATAGACAAGATTGCAATTGCAAAGGAAATAGATACTGATTTTGACTCTGCATTATCAGTTATCACAAATACTGCTTTGAGTTTACTTGTAAAAGGAGAAAAATTTTATGTCAAGGTAGATGGTAAGACAGGAAAATTTCTAGCAAAAGACTTGGAGATTGCAGCAACTACTACATTAGTAGACAAGAGTGTAACCCTTGAGGCAAGACCTGGTTCAGAATCAAACCATGACAGACTGGTATATGTCTATTTGACAGATTCACATGTCTATGTCTGTATTTTCGTAGACAGAGGACTGAATGGTCTTCCATATGGTTCCCAAAAAGAAAAAATCCTATGCTGCATCTATGATGAACTCTCTGCAATATCTTGTCTTCAAACCATAAAGATGGGTTTTGAGGTAGAGATACTGGTTTGTTACCGTAATGAATCTGACTTGCTCAAATTAGTCAAGATCTTAAATAAAATACTGTCACGAATTATTGAAGAAAATATCATTCTTCACACCTGTAAGATGAATTGGTCATCAGGAATGTTGACCACAATCACTGCAATAACCCAAGTGATGATATCGCTAGCATTGAAGGAAAAAATTGAAAGGGTTGCCTTGGGAATATCTCCCATGATCTTTTCTGCATCATTTTGTGAATTAAATTCAAGCTTGGCATTACAGAGTAAGATTATTCCATGGCTTCCGCTTTCCGGCATAGACTCTGAAATTTTTGAGAATGCAAAAGAGATAGGACTTGAAAAATATATTACAAATTTAGAAGATCTGTGTAAAAAGCATCTCAATTACAAGAAAGTTTCCATGTCTGAAGTAACAAAGTATGCAAAGGATATGCTAAAGACTCTCAGGTGCATTCCAATTACCATTGGCCCAAAAAATATACACGACATAATTGATTCGTTAAAATCAAATCATTGAGAATTTAAACAGGTCAAATTTACTTTCATGTATGAAAAAGATTGGTGGATTTGTCTATCCTTGGGGAAATGGCCATTTTACAAGAATGATGCATCTAGACAAAGCAATCCAGGATACAATGAAAGATGATGTTCAAATGCATTACACAAGCAGTGGCGAGATTTATCAAAAGCTGTTACAAAAATTTCCTCAAAATAAAGATAGAATTCACAATATTGAGATGCCCACACCAATAGATGGTAAGAAGGGGCCCAGCATCACCTTGTCTTCACTTAATTTCCTCTTGCCAATGTCTGGAAGGCCCCCTCTACTTTCAGTTGTGACTAACTACCTAAGAAAGGAAGGCAATCTATACAACAATCAGAAATTTGATCTTGTCATAAATGATGGAGATGTAGGTTCAAATGCAATTGCACAAAGGAGAAATGTAAAGTGCATCTTCATCACAAACCAATTCAGACCAAAGCTTTGGGCTTCTAGATTTTATCTTTATCCTGGAGTGATATATGTATCAAAAAATATTGAGAAAGCTACTAAGATAATAGTTGCAGACTCTCCTCCGCCGTATACTATTTGTGAATATAATCTCAATTTTACTGACAAGATAAAAGAAAAAGTTGTGTACGTAGGGCATTTTTCAAATGGTGGAATAGTACACTCCAAACCCAAGTCCTATGTAGAAAAACTAATTGAGAATGTAGATAGTTTTGGATATTGGATGATAACAGGAAATAAATCAACAAAGAAGATAACTTTGGAAAATTATAAAACATCTTTCAATAGTTCTGAGATGATCAAAGAAAGAAGATTAATTTCACATGCAAGTTCAGATTCATCCCTTGACAGAGTTCTAGGAAAAGATGGAAAAACGTATTCATTTGCAGAAGCTGTAGAAAAAAAAATCGATTGGATCCAGATAGATGTAGGATTCTTATCAGAACAAGAAAAGGATACGGTTCTGAACTTGTGCAAGTATGCTGTGATAAACGGTTCCCATACTGCGATGGGAGAGATATTAGGAGGAAAAGCAAAACCAATCATTGGAATACCAGTTTATGACGAGCATACAAATCAGATAAAATGGGCACAGGACAGGAATCTCGGAATTTTAGCTACAACTGTGAAACAGACTGTTAAAGCAGTATCTCTAATACATAATGACTACAACAAGTATCAGGAGAATCTTTCAGAGTTTTCAAGAAACTACAATACAGGCGGTACAAAAAATACAGTAAAGATAATCTCCGAGATGTTAGAGAACTAGAAAGAATTATAATTTTTTAAATCAGACATAACGTTCTGGTACGCGGCACTTAGATGGGCGAACTGACCTTTTAGGGATGAAGACATAGACCGCGTACCAGAAACTGACCAAAAGCTTTTATGGATAACTTTGATGATCGCCGTCGTTGACTGAGTGCCCTGAATGTGCAGCTAAAGAAGTAGTCATAGAAATGAAATTTGATGCTAATACAAAACACTTCATTTGTAAGAAATGCGGTTTGTTTGCTACTAGAGAACAAGTTAGCGATATAAGATACAGATTAAACAAACGAGAGAAAACACGTGAAGACAAGCATGACGAATACCGTGATTGGTGGACAACAAGTAAAAAAGACAAACAAGGCTAAGCTACAGTGAGTTATAATGGGAAAAGAAAAAGAAATTCCAAAGTGGGTACAAGACGAAATAAAAGATGCCAAATTTGGCAAGCCAGAATCTATTACAAGAACTGGCTACATACTTGAGATTTATGAAAAAGACATGAAGATAGATGCTCAACTTTATGAGGCCATTGAAGATGGAAGAAAGATAATAGAAGGAATGAATTTACCAAAAAAAGTAAAGCCATCGAGCCTCATGAAAGGGGTTGTTTATGAATTTACAATAAATTCATTCAAGGCTCCATTGAGTAAGAAAGTTATAGAATTTTTGAAGAAGGAAATGGAGATTGACATGGATGCAATTTATCAATTTGAACTGACAAACCTTGAGTTAATGGATGTAGACTCGGATTCTTCAGGAGAAGAAGAGTCAGAAGAAGAATAAACTCAGTCTAGTTTTGGTTTCATTGATTTTCTAAATATTCCGCCCACAATAGGATTTATCAAATATGGAAAGGTTTGCTTCATCCATATTGCAATTCGTACAAACTGTGGAACAACAATCTCAAGTCTTGGCGATGATGCAGCTCTTACAACAGCATTTGCTACTGTTTTAGGATCAAGTGATGTAGCTGAATACCGAGGCATTGTACCAAAAGATTCGTGTTTGAAGAAATTGGTTCTTACCATTATTGGACTTACTACAGTTACTCCCACACCGGTTCCCTTTAGCTCATGAAATAAAGATTCAGAGAACCCCAGCATGGCAAATTTTGATGCACAATAAGCTGCCATCCCAGGTATTCCAATACTTCCTGCTACAGATGCCACGTTAACAATATGTCCAGATCTTTGTTTTAGCAATTGTGGCAAAAATATTTTTGTACAATACATCATTCCAAGAAAATTTGTAGACATTTGTGACTCTAGTTCACCTATTGTTGTTTTTTCTACAGTATTGCATATTCCAAAACCCGCATTATTTACAAGTACATCAATAGTATCAAATTTTTCAATTATAATTTTTCCCATTTTGTCTACTTGATCCTTATCAGACACATCACATGCATAAACAAAAGTCTTAATTTGATATTTTGATAATCTTGCAGCTATTTTTTGTAATTGTACTTCATTTCTAGATACAAGTATCACATTAGCGTGCAACTTTGCAAATTCCTCAGCTGATTGTTCCCCAATTCCGCTTGATGCACCTGTAATAACAATTACTTTACCGGTATAATCCAATAATTGGAAATTAAAAGCCTGAAAATAAAGTGCTTTCTATACAGTTTTAGCTTTCTTTATGCTCGGGTATACTACTTTCATAAGAAATATCCAGCTTATCACAAGACCAACATGATAAGTAGCTATTCTCCATCCAATCACAATATTCCATTGAAGGCTATTCTTTGCAGCCTCAAATGTCAAGCTATTCAAGTGTCCCAAGTATGCCCAAATTGAAAATTCAGTCAGACCAGAACCACCAATAGTAATTGGCAGGTTACCAACTGCAATTGATGCCATTGTAGCCATAAGAGAGTGGAAA
>JAJSDS010000269.1 GCA_028580875.1 Nitrosotalea sp. | reverse complement strand
CCCTAGAGCCTAGATTAAAGGAACTAAAGATACAATACAAAATTGATATATTAGAAGTAAGATCAGTTCCAGATTCATTGATAACATATGAGGACACTCATAATGTGGACTTGATCGTGATGGGTTCACGTGGCTTTGGGGGATTCAAGAAATTACTTCTTGGAAGTGTTGCAAGTGCAGTGTCTCAGCATTCCAAGTGCCCAGTCTTGATTGTAAAATAAGCATCATATCAGAGCAACATAAAACACCAAAACCATTTTGAGGCTATTTTCTATATCTTGATGCAAATGTATTGTCAGAATCTTCCAAGTCTTTTACAAACTGTTGGCGCAAGATATTCCCATAGACAACAAGGTCTCTTGCTAACATATCAAGTCTTGATTCTAGTTTTGGATTTATTTTTCCATCTGTAAAGTCATCGCTGTCGCTGACAGAGACTCCATATGGCATGCTCCATCCATAGCACTGTCTCACAGCAGTTCTCATTTGGTCCATTACAGTCAAACCTTTTTCATAGGACGCACATATGTATCCAAAAGTTTTTCCTGCAAATTCAGCCCAAAAATAATCAAGAAAGTTTTTCATTGCACCAGACATTGAACCGTGATAGTCAGGTGTTGAAAGAATCAAGGCGTCTGCCCACAATACAGCGTCTTGTGCTTTTTGTATGTCAGGGGTTGATTTGTTTTCAACTGGATCATACAACGGCAATCTAGTTTGCCGGAGATCTAGCAGCCTTGTCTCTGCACCATATTTTTTTGCAAAGTCTAGTGCAATAGATAATGTAGTTGTACTAGAGGCATTGCTGCGAAGACTAGAACCAATGCCAAGAACCCGAAATGCCATACACATCAATCCACTACAGGGTGATAAAAAATAATCTAGTACTAGATGCGATCACCTGGTGTGACCAAGTTTTGCAATCCACAGTCAAGTAATAATGGTCTGTTCCAACATACCATGGAGCGTAAAACATGAAATTTTACATAGAATTCAACCCATGCAGAGAGTGCAAGGACATCATCAGGGAACTAAACGAAACCTTTCCTACAGATGAAGGTTCAAAGAAACTTTTGCGACACATAACATACAACCACACCGAGGTGGGTCAGGCAATAATAGAAGACTTTGCAAAGGAAGCAGACAAGGAAAACTTTCCCTGGTTTAGATAATAATTTTCACCTTTACTTTTTGCAATGCTACATTACAAGGCTGGACTAGTTTGAATACCACTCTTTTGCTATTTTCCTTACAGTATCGATTGATTTTCCAAGGTTTTCAGACTGGACTTGATCTCCTGCATTCATGCCTTCGTTTAGGATTGCCCGTATGTCAGAAAAGCCCATGAACTTGAATTCTAGTTTGGCAAGCGAGACGGCATGTTCCCAATTAATCATGGGTTCTTTTGTGTAAATACCACCAGTTGAGACAAGTATCAGAGCTTTTTTGCCCTCCATGAGACCAAAATATTTCCCATCAGAGGCATCCCAAGTCTGGCCTTTTAGCATGACAGAGTCAAACCAAGCCTTGACAGGTGCAGGGGTAGAAAA
>JAJSDS010000268.1 GCA_028580875.1 Nitrosotalea sp. | reverse complement strand
TTGAAATTCATGAACGTAGGAAAATTCTCGAAGATATTGGTTGCAATAGACGGTTCTGAAATGTCAATGAAGGCTGCAGAATATGGCGTTGCCATGGCAAAAAAAGATACTGCGAATCTTGTTATCATTAGTGTAATTTACACCCCTGCATCTACTTTTACCTACACTAAGCAAGAATGGTTTGATGAATTTCTAAAAAAATCTAAAGATGAATCTGCAAAATGGTTCGATAAAGTTAAAAAAAATGCCGCTCAAAATGGAGTACAAGTAAAAGTCGAAACAGTTGAGGAACTCTATTCCATTCCAGCTGCAATAGTAAAATATGCAGAAAATGAAAATGCGGATCTCATTATAATGGGTAGTACTGGAAAAACAGGATTTAAGAGACTTTTACTTGGCAGTGTTGCAAATGATGTGGTCATCCATTCTCCAATCCCAGTCATGATCATAAAATCCTAATTGTAGTGACATCAAGAAAATCAAATAATGCCAAGATTAGGCAGAACTTGTAGTAATAATTTCATTAACTGAAAGTAGGAATTATCGTTACAACATAATTTCTCAATAATTGTGTCTTCACTACAAGTACAATTTCTAAATTTTATATTTACATAAAGAGTGGAATGTCTGGTTTATCCGTATATCTTTCCACATGTATTGCATTGCCAATGAGTCGACGTGACAGACCACTTGTGCGTGTGTTCTGTTTGATGAGACTTTTTTGTAGTTTTCAAGACCATGTCTTGAAGAAGAAATATGACATTAAAGCATGATCAATTTATTGCATTTTTTTTCATGCAATTGATTGCAAGTCTTTTTTATTAATCATGTAGATGTTGGTGCATGCCAATAGACTTGGAATTTCCAAAAAATCACAAACCCATAGGCAAACACAAGTGTTCTGATAACGAGCATTTTCACTTTGTATGGGGACCTGGAAAAGCAGATGCCGAATCTTCAACTGATGAAAATGTCCAAAATGCCTACAAGACACGAGGAGAAGAATATGCTCCAATAGGAGTACATGGAACATTTGTTGCGGTTGACTGGGATTCGTGCATATCTGATGGTGGATGCATCGAAGTCTGTCCAGTTCAGGTTTATCAGTGGTATAGAACGGAAAATGATGTTCCTGCAGTGCAGATGGTAAATGCTACAAGTTCTGGAACAGGTGAATCGCATCAAAAGGAGGGAAGAAAAGATTACACAGACAAGTCAGAGCCAATTCGAGAGCACGATTGCATCTGGTGCATGGCATGTGTATCCGTATGTCCTACGCAAGCAATCAAGGTCGATCAATCAAATCAAAAAATCCATCAGGAGATGGTAGAGAAATATGTCTAATAACAAAATCAAGCATGTAAAAAGAGACATCTGTGACATATGTGGTACTGAGATTCATCCTGATACAAAACTTGGTTGTTCTATTTGCGAAGAGAAATATTTTGACAAAATAAAAGGAAGTTACAATAAAAGTTTGGAAAAAGTTAACTCATTATCCAAAGATTTGTTTGCATTCTATTTTGATCTATCTGATGAATTCATAAAAA
>JAJSDS010000267.1 GCA_028580875.1 Nitrosotalea sp. | reverse complement strand
TGCGTCGCCAAAAAAAGCACAAGCCATACTGTCTGATGGAACTTTTGCAAACATCAACACATTTCCAATAAACCATCAAGAATTGATAACGTATCCATCAACAGGAGACTCGGTTCTTGACCAGGAGGCATTTAGAAAATGGAATCTTATCCGTCTTCCTGCAGATCTGGGTGGAAGTGTAAGTGATGTGACTGCGTTTCGTGTGTACAGCGTAATCTGCCTACACCTGTGGTGCATGTGGAAATACAAACCTGTAGGCGAGATTGGAGGAAATGACAAAGGACAATGTCCCTGCCATGGCAGCATGTATGATCCCGTATCTGGAAAGGCAGTTGCAGGCCCTGCATCGCTTCAAGCTCCGCCGTCAAATGCGTTACCAATATTGTATCTTGAAGCAGACAGCATGGGAAACTTGTGGATAAAGCCTGCTGTCTGGAGTGTGGATGAAAATGGCGTAGTGGGATACGGGAGATTTTTAAAATCATAATCTGTCTAAAACTGATTCTAGTTCTCCAGGAAAATAATGTAACAACCGGCAAGAAATAAAGTCATCTTGGTTTCAGCCTACTTGTTGAAAGAATACATTGCAATTGTAATCTTTGCAATTATTTATGTACTGATTGCAGGCCGAATTCGGTTCAAGATTCCAATTTGGATTGCAATGCTAATTGGAGCGATTCTGATGCTTGTATTTCAAATCATAGGGCCTGAGAATGCCATCAAGTCAATCCAACTTGATGTCATCATGTTTCTCTTTGGAATGTTCAGCATTGTATCGGCATTGGAAAGATCTGGCATGCTCAAACTATTTGCAATCAAGATGATATCAAAATCCCAGACACCGAATTCATTGCTCCTGATGTTTGTAATTGGGATGGGTCTGCTTTCTGCATTTCTTGTAAATGATACAATAGCCTTGGTTGGCATCCCACTTGTCATCTACATATCAAAACATCTGGAAATAAGACCGACTGTCTTTCTAATAGCGCTTGCCTTTGGCGTTACAGTAGGCAGCGCAATGACACCTATTGGGAATCCACAAAATCTCTTAATCGCACTTCGGAGTGGCATCTCATTACCGTTTGTGACTTTTATGGAGTTTTTGGCAATTCCCACTTTGATAAACTTGTTTTTGACTTTTTTCATCCTCAAGATTTATTTCAAAAAGGATTTGATGCACGCACATGTCACCATGAATTCAAAAATGTTAGAAGATCATGTGATAGAAAATCCTCGCCTTGCCAAGTTGTCAGTTGTTGTACTGGTGGCAACAATTGCAGGTTTTTTTATCTCTGAAATTTTGCACTTTGTGCACTTGGCAGAAGTGCCAATCAGTCTTGTAGCAATGGCAGGAGCTGCAGTATTGTATGCTGCAAGCAGCCAAAGACATGAGATAATAAAAAAAGTTGACTATACTGTCCTTGTATTTTTTGTTGCCATGTTTGTGGTAACTGCTGCCTTGTGGGATTCTGGGGCAATTTCGTTATTTATGAAATATCTCCCGACACCTCATCCAAATGATGTTCTTCAGAGTAATGCACTCATATCTGTATATAGTGTAACACTTGGCCAGATTCTA
>JAJSDS010000266.1 GCA_028580875.1 Nitrosotalea sp. | reverse complement strand
TTGGTAAAGACTCATTGGGGGAACCAATCAGTTAGTTCAGTTCCCTGTGCAATGAAAAAGTTCGAATTCTGTAAGATTAAGTACAGTTTTGATCTAATCAAGAAATCCGCTGGGTGACTGATAGTTCTGAATCCTCTTTTTACATTGGCTAGCATGTGTTGGCCATATCAAATGGTAGTGGTTTTGGACTAATCAAATCTCTTCAACGATTACCTTGACTTGTTCGCCATCCCTCTTTGAAATCTTTGGGTGTAATCGCTTTGGAATTATGAGTACTCTCATATCTCCTTGTTTTACGATCGTTGCAACAAACTTTAGTATCTCGGTCAAACAGAAAAATGTTCAAAATATGGATTAATATGTAACACCATATTTATATGGAAAACTATAGTTTACTATATTGTAAAACATGACTGGTGATTGGAAAGACCGATACAATATGGTAATTTTGGGGGTTTCTTTATAAAAATTTGTCCAGACTGTGAAACAATTTGCTTTAATGACAATATTACAAAATGTTCAACATGCGGTTATGATTGGGAATTGGAAAAATATGTTTAGAAAGGCAAGCCATGAGTCAATAGTTAACAAGGAGAAAAAGTCGATAAATGAGCCATCAAAGCGACAGAACATATTGTAACAAAAAATTGCCACAAAATAATGTCTATTCTATTATGCTCAGGTTTTTCTAATTTATTGCCATATGCAGAGTGGGTCAATTCTGCCAGTAAACAAAACTGAAACTTCCCGAGCAGACCTATTGAGAAACGGATCTTTACTGGTCTAAACCTAAAACCGAGTCACGTAGGTTCGTATTTTTTTCTAATCTCAAGCTAACTTAATTTCAATTAAATCCATTAAATTAAAATCATTCGATTTATCTTTATGTCAATTTGTAAGGAATGTAATACTGTTTTTTACTCTGATGATGGACTTGAAGTGTAGTTGATACGTGATCACAAAAAGGCATGATGGACAACTTTTCTAAATGGGTGGAATAAAATTATACACAGTAGGATCAAAATAAGCCCCGTATTGGTAGCATACCCTACTCAACTCTAATCTATAACAAAATTTAGTTATATTTTAGATAGTATGTAATTGTTAACGCTATAGAAATAATTTGTTTAATTTAGATTAACTGTTTGGACGAATAATTTATCAACGTAATATTCTAACATCTAATGGGTCTATCCGTGGATCTCCTTTCAATTGCTCAAAATCATTATCAAATGTCACAAAAATATCACATCCTACATCTTTTGCAAATAATGCATGAATTATGTCATCAGAACCAAGACCTTTGTATGCACTATGGGTTACATTTTCAGTACCACATTTTTTACAATTATGCTGAATTTTGACAATACCATGTTTTTCTTGCATTATGTCAAAGGCAATATCAAATATTTTCTTCATATCCGTCTTTCCTCCTAAATCAAATTTTACATGGTCTAGTTGTAATAGTTCAAACAACATACTATCATACATGGATTTGCTCTCGCTGATGACAAATTCTATTTGTTTCTCAGGTGTCAGAGATGATAGACCGTCTTCTCTGCCTTTCTGAGTTCGTAATACTGCCAATAC
>JAJSDS010000265.1 GCA_028580875.1 Nitrosotalea sp. | reverse complement strand
CATATAGAGGATGAAGATCGTCAGAATTGCATAATAACAAAAAGTAATCCAATTCAAATACATTATGAAAATATTCTAGAAAAACCCGATATAGTTGATATTTTAAATAGAAAATAGAATCTTCGTCTAACCCAAAGTAGTAAATTTACAAATAACAAGAATATGCGTTCTGTCTTGCCTTAGGTTCTAATTTTGTTTTAATCACGAGTAGATTAATCTCCAATCCTGTAATTGTCAAAGGAAACCAATCGATAACCGTTCTAAATAGTCTAGTTATTCTCTTTCCCATATTTGATTACTCCAAAATGTTATTTTGTGCAATAGGGTTACAAAAGATCACATCTGAGTTCACTAATTTTACACTATGTCCCGACAAAAAACACGTCAAACTATGTCCCACCGTTTGTACAGAACCTGTATCAAGGAACTGTTTCCTTATAGGTTGATTTTGTTGATTTTTCTTGCTGTTTCCTTCGGTTGATGGATTAAAGTTTACATTCTAATAAAATGACGTTTAGACATGACTGACGAAGTCAATACTTTATTTTCAGAATTACAAGTTGTTATTACTGCATTAGCAGTTCTTGTTGCAGCCGTAACGGTCTATGTACAACAATATTATGCAAGAAAACAATCCAATATAGAATCACTCACAGATATTTTTGGAATGTTAAATGATACTCCACATAAAACTGCCGAACAAAATCTATACGAAGCATATGAAAAAGATGGAAGTTTGATGAAAGATGGAAAATTAGATCCTAATAGAACAAATCCTGCATCAACTGTAAAAAGAAATTATGATCAAATAGGTGCAATGTTAAGTGGGGATCTTATTCCAAAGACAGAATATTATCGAATATTTGGTATTCTAACAATTGTTTCATACTATATTTTAAAAGAAAGTATTGAGATCGAACGTAAAAACTACAAGTACCATATGGCTCATTTTACAAATTTAGCGATAAAATGTTTTGATTTCTGGGATAAACAAAAAAAGGATGTAAAACCAGAGATCAAAGATCCAAAAGGAATGAAAATTGAAAGAAAAATGTTAGGCGAAAAAATTAAACTTCCTAAACGAAGAAGATTATCGTCTTTACGATCATAGAAATTTTATAAACAATTTCTAAAATCTCTATTGCTTTAGACTTGAATTTTGAATCAGAGTCATCCATTTGTTATCACCCTCAATCTTGACCCCGCAGGCTTCGGCAGGTGTCATTCCATTCAACCCCATATGAGGTCGTAAGTAATTGTGATACATCTGATAACCATTTATGAGAACAGAATCCTTGATCTTGATTCCTCTCACAATCTTTTCTCTCATGAAATGGTTTTGTCCAATAAACGGTGAGATAAAGTTTAACCTATTTTTGGTTGGGAGATGGAAATTACATACCCGCTTTCCGATGGCTGGTAGGTCTACACATGGTTGCAATAGATCTAACAGAAGAAGAAATCAAGATAATCAGTGCAGTGCTAAAATTTTCAATTGTTGCATGCCCCACTGATAACATCAGTCAAGATGTGGAGATTGATTCTGACAAACTTGACAAATTAGCACAAAAAATGGATAAGAGTTTGGAATAACATTA
>JAJSDS010000264.1 GCA_028580875.1 Nitrosotalea sp. | reverse complement strand
AGAGAAGCAAAGAGACCTGCACTGGTACCTCCCAAGACACGCACTAGAGCAAATATTACTATTGCAGTCATGGAACCAAAAACCACTGGAAAAATTATTGTAAAGTCATAAAGGCTCATTCCGCCTCCAAATATTTTGTATAAAACTGCATCAGTTACATGCAATGGAACTTGGGCTGTAGCAAAGACATCTCTTCCAGTTGGATACCAGCTCATGTCGTCGTGCCAATGCACGTATGCATCTAGTCCATTATCTACAAGATATTGTGTTGCGCGGTAATTGAAGAATGGATCAAATTCATTTAGTTGAAATCCATAATCAGCAGCCTGAGATCTAACCAATGCAGATATAGAAAATGAAATTATAAGAATTCCAATTACAAGAAGATGTCTCAAATGAAAGTCAAATTTTCTTACTGCGAACAGTTTGGCATCTTGGAACAAACTAGTTTTTGGTGAAATTTACTCTGCATATTACTCTTTTGCGAGTATTTGAACCTCACATGATTTTACCAGCTGCTTAAAGTCATGAGCATCCTTTTCACTGCCAACAATTACCCCATAATGCATTGGAATTGCAATCTTTGGCTTGATCTTTTCCACGGCTTTGGCAGCTTCCTGTGCTGTCATCACATAGGTTCCACTGACAGGGACCAGCGCAATGTCAGGTTTTAGATCAGACATGTCTGGAATTAGATCAGTATCACCAGTATGGTATATGGTAACACCATCTAGTTCAAACAAGAAACCTACCTTGTTGTCTTCTTTTGGGTGGAATGGTTTTTTGGTGTCAGGATTTATTTTATCCAGATTATATGCTGGAATGGATTTGATCTTGACTCCCAGTACAGTCTTTTCCTGTCCCGGAGAGATTCCAATCTTTTCTTTAAATGAAAATCCTGTTAGCATATCAATGCATTCGTTTGCAGCAACAATGCTAGTATCTTTTGTTGAGATATTTTTTAGATCATCCACGCTTAGATGATCAAAGTGATTATGAGAAATCAAGATCAAGTCTGCCTTTTCTTGTTTTGTTATCTTGTATGGATCGATTATGATTTTCATACTACCAACAAGACTAAAAGAATCATGTCCTAGCCACTTTATCTTTATTCCCTGGTACTCGAACATGATCAAAATCTCGTCTTGCCAAAATTAAAGCTTACTTGGCTCAAGGACAATCTTGTCGCTGGCAACTGAAAGAACCGAGCCACCACTTTTTTTTATTCTTGTCTTAAGCTCGGCATCAATGGTAGCCACTATGCCTCCATTTTCTTTCACGTACGAAACCAAGGCATCGTCAACAGATCTTCCAGATATTGTAACCGTTTGAAAATTTTTTATAATTTTTAGTGCATTTTCAGCAGAGCTTTTTTTTTATCATCCATGGATATTTTTTCCAGTTCCTTTACAACCATGTTTGGCACGACATATTCTAATGAACCAATCTCAGTCTCCACGCTTGAGATATTTTTTATCCTTCTTGAAGCAAGAATCATGAGAAAACTAGAGTCACAGATGATCTTAACCACTTGCTACACCAGCACCAATCAGTCGCCATCGCTCAGAAATTCTTCGACTTATTGCCACCTTGCTGTTCTCAAAAATGCACAC
>JAJSDS010000263.1 GCA_028580875.1 Nitrosotalea sp. | reverse complement strand
CAGACATTTCTTTACAGATGTGATGATCATTTCCATGTAGATATTCTCAAAGACATGCTAAAAGATGACAACATGATCGGATTTTTGGCAATTGATGCAAAAGATGCAGGTTGGGGATTGTTGCGTGGCGACAAGCTAGATGTATTATCAGAGACATCGTCAGGTGTTGCAGGAAAACATAGACAGGGAGGACAGTCAGCAAGAAGATTTGAAAGACTAAGAGAGATGGAGCTTAACGAATACTATAACAGAGTTGCACATACTACAAGGGAATACTTTATTGACATTTATCCCGTAAAAGGTCTCATAGTCTCAGGTCCTGGACCGACAAAAGAAAATTTTTTGAAAGAAAACTACCTGGAATATAGACTCCAGAATAACATCCTTGCAACACTTGACTGCTCATATGCAGGCGCCGAGGGAGTGCGTGAAGCATTTGCCAAAGCACAAGAGGTTCTCACAGATTACAGAATGGTTGAAGAAAAGAAACTTGTGGACAAGTTATTCAATGACATACACTTCTCAAGAGGCCTTGCAACTTATGGTCTCAATGAAATAATTGATCTACTCAAAAGAAATGTTGTGTCAACCATACTGATTACTGACGACACCAACTTGAGAAAAATAGATATCACATGTAGAAGATGTCAGCATGTGCAAACCGAAATTTTGGACCGTACCAAGGTAATTCCAAGAACACAAGAACTTCTCAGTCAACCATGCCCAAGTTGCAAGAGCATGGACTTGGAATCAACTGAGCGAGACATTGTAGATTACTTGGACTTGATTGCAGGCCAGACAGGTGCAAAGGTGGAGGTCATCACAGGTGCAACTGAATATGGTGCAATGCTCTCAAGCATAGGCAAAGTTGGCGCATTTTTGAGATACAACCCTAATCAGTAATAATTCTAAACGCTCATCCTGCTGGTTCTAGATATATCGAGACTACTCGTGACATGAATTGGTTGGTTAGTGTAATGTACCAGTTTCCAGTTTCATATGCAGACGAAGTAGAATAAGAGATATCATACGAACCAGTCAAGCCAGTGCTAACAGCAGTATCAAATGTTTTACCAGATGGGCTTGTCATCATGGCACGAACTGCAGTATATGGCTTGCCAGATCCTGAGATTTTGATTTGGTCTCCTTTTTTGTATATGGTCTTGTCAGTTTGTGCAGTAAATGCATTTGAATCACTTGATGAACTGGAAGATTCTAAAAAGATTGAAACTTGTCTGCTCTGTCCCTGGTTGGTCAGTGTAACATACCAGTTTCCAGTTTCATATCCATGTGCTGTAGCAAATGATACAATGTAAGAGCCGCTTGAACTTGTTGTAACAGCAGTATCATATGCAATACCAGATGGACTTGTCAAGACAGCATCAACTGTAGTAAATGGTTGTGCGGTTCCCGAGACTCCAATCAAGTTTCCTACTTGGTAAATGCTACTGAGTGCTTGAGCAGTAAACACATACGGATTTGCGGGTAGATTTGACACCACTGTAAAGTAGACTATTCTTTCAAATCCTTGATTGTGTAATGTAATGTACCAGCTTCCTGTTTCAAATGGCGGCGAATCTTTATAAAATAAATCATATGTTCCGTCTGGCTTTATTGTCA
>JAJSDS010000262.1 GCA_028580875.1 Nitrosotalea sp. | reverse complement strand
TTTTGTCTTTTCATTCCAAAAGATTCAGGTATTGCACCGTTGAACATGATGTAATCCACCAAGTCAGCCCTTTCTTGTGAACCCAATTGTTCATAGTTATCATTTGTTACCCTAAGATGAAATCCTTCATTTCCAGAAAAATATACCTCGATCTGTTCTTTTTGTATATTCAGATCAGTTGTAAGGATATCAACAAGTTTTGTCACCTCCTTTTTAGATTCTGATATGCAATTTTTGCATCCCACAGATACAGTCTCAAATTTCGTGGATCCACATTTGCTACATTGTTGTTGGAATTCAACCACATGATTATTGCAAGAGCTACACTTGAAAACCGTGTGATCTTTTCTGCATGGCAAAGCGAGATCCTTTGCATCGATATCAAAGATCAAGTCTGCTCCCTTCCAGTCTTTCTCAGACATTGGAAGATTTGGAAATGAATAGTATGCATTTGAACAATATACATCAGATGGAACTTCCTTCATCAGCAGCAGGTGTAGTTCCTTGTCATTTTTTACAACCAAGTGTCTTGTCATTCCAGAGTTGAACTTTTGATACCCAAATTCTCTTTCTGTAGCCTTTTGTGGAACATGTATCAAGTCAAATCGATTAAAATAATATTCCTTAAACGCACTCTCTACTAACAAAACATTTTTTTCATTCATGGATTTTTCCTCTTTTTGCCAAATTGTACTGGATTTATTATTCCATCACAGTCAGGGATTGCAAAACAAAGGCTCTCGCTTCGTAGTTTTTCACATGATGGACATTGGTATTTGGTTCCGCTTCCAGACGAGCCTGAGATATGTTCTAGCTGGTACTTGGTCGTCCTCTCATTGTAATCAGGAGCATTTTTGAACAAGGGAGCAATCTGGTCAACTGTCTGCCCCTTTGAGAGGAGGTATGTGGCAAGCAAGAACCTTCCAGAGTGAGGCAAGTTTTCGCCCTTTTCCAAAACTTCGATTCCGTGTTTTACACATGGAGGATATTCCGAGGAGACATAGGTCGTATCAGAAAACTTTTTGGCAAGAGCAACCAAGTCTTCCACTCGATGTCTAAAGCTCTGCGGGATAGAATCAACGTTGACTGACTGGATTTTTCCATTGATGTATTCCCCAAGCTCGGTGCGTATCAGTCGAACTGTTTCGTGTGCACTAAGGTATACAAGCCCATTTGCAACTCTTCTGTTTACCAACTTCCATTCCTTTTCGTGGAAATGCACAGCACGTCGTAGATAGTCCGGCACTTTGATTACAAATTCTTCATTGTCAATTGATACATTTACTGCAAACAGATCCTGGATTATCTTCAATGGAAGTTCTAGATTTTTTTTATCCCTGCTTATCCAAAGATCTTGTTGCAGATATTTTTCAGCTCTTCTAGATTCTGCGAGTGAAAACCTTCGTATCAGCGTGGCAATTCCTGCGGATTTGAGCAAAATTATTGCCACAAGAAAGGAGAGCAGTTCAGAGTCGTTGTCTAGTGTTTCAAGATCAGAGCTATAGATTTGGCCAGATGAGGCAACCACTATCCTTCCATATGCCTTTTCAACAATTGGCTGCCAGTCAGGTTCTCCGAGTTGTTCAAGACTCAGTCCAGTATTTCTCAGATAATCTCCAGCTTCTGTAAGAAAAGGATATTTTGCTAAATCCTTT
>JAJSDS010000261.1 GCA_028580875.1 Nitrosotalea sp. | reverse complement strand
TGTTGATTTCAAGAAATTAAAAAAACCAGGTAGTCCAAGATTGATTGTTACTTCAACTGACATAGAAAATGCAAGACCGTCGATATTTGATAGCATGTATGATGACATAACAGCAGACCATGTCCTTGCCAGTGCGGGGTATCCATTTTATGGAATTTCTTGGACTAGAATTGATGGCAAGTATCTCTGGGATGGAACGTTATTGAATAACACACCACTTCGTGAAGTAATAGACACATCTCCAAAACACGACAAAAAGGTCTATCTCGTAGATCTGTTCCCACATGAACAGCATGATCTTCCCAAAAATATGGTTGAAGTTTGGCATAGGGCCCGGGATATCATGCATGTAGACAAGACACTGCATACCTTACGCATGTCAAAACTGATTAATCGACAGCTTGGCCTTATTAGAAATTTACATGATATTCTTGACAGAACTTCGCTAGATGATGATTCAAAGACAATGTTTTCAAATATTCAAAAAGAATACCATGAGATAGCTCAAGAGCGAGGTGCAATTATAGATCAAATAATAAGAATCCAACGCAAGGAAGACTCACACTTTCTATTTGAAGACGCTGACTTTTCCATTACTACCATAAAGAGTCTAATGGAGAATGGAGAAAGAGACGCAATTATGGCATTATCAGAGATTTAATAACTTGAAATGGTTCATACTGTGATTTTGATCAACATGCTATTTCCAACATACTTGTAAAGTTATTTCCTGAATTTATTTGTCCATTATTCTAAGAATTTCAAATGGGATTTTCTTAAAATCAATTTGCTTTTCAGCAGATACATAGAGTACATTATCATCAAATGGAAAACTCATGATGATTATCTTATCACGATAAAATACCACAAAGTCTACTTTTCCAAATTCGTCATCAAAATCATGCCTGAGTTTCACCTCTAGGGCTAAATTCATAAATAATAGCTCGTCTTTTTTCAAACCCTCTAATGACTCCACCCCTTCTCTCATTCCACCAGCTATCAGTCTGCCTATACCGTTTATCACACGTGCGGATCGTATGTTCTTGTCAATTTCTAGTACTTTTTTGCATAATACGTCAAAATCTGATATCAATCAAATTCACTTAATTCCATATTGTATTCCAACAACATGACAATAATTTAGTTTTACCACTAATGGAGAATAACCTTTGAAAGAAATTCTGTTCATTCGAGTCCTTTTTCCATCTTGGAAATTAACTTTTCAAGTTTTTCTTCATCTATTTCAATATCTTGACTGATACCTCCCATGGGGCAAGCAGATATTGAAAATCTCAAAACTGCAGATATTGTCTTAAGTTCTTCTTCACTAAGGTCTATCTGAACCATGTCTAATTTACCATATTGAATGATATAAACAGAAAGCATTACAATTGGAAATAATGTGATATTGTAGATGCATATCAAATGTAGATATCTTGATGTCTATAAAACATCGCCTATGTCTATGAAATTAATGGAGAAAACGTTCTAAAAATTGGATATGTGAACAAACACTTGCTTTTTATCTATGTGTGATAAATGTGGATCATCAAAATGGCAAGGTTGGTAAAAAAGGACGCCATGGGTCCAATGGAAATCAAAGTAGGAAATGAATCCAAGTGGATTTGTATGTGCGGTTTGAGCAAAAATCAACCATT
>JAJSDS010000260.1 GCA_028580875.1 Nitrosotalea sp. | reverse complement strand
AGGGCCCATAACTCAGCTTGGTAGAGTAACCGGCTCATAACCGGTGAGCCAAGGGATCGAAGCCCTTTGGGCCCACTCCTATTCTGGATTTCAAAGAGGACTCGCCAGATTTTTTGCGAGTCATTGCGGTGTAAAACGTGGAACTTGTATTTAGCTGTTTTGTTAATCGACTAAAATTTTACTTGACATGTAAAATGATTATAACACCCGATAAGATCAATGCCATGCCTGCAAACATCTTGACCTGACTGAGCTTATTCTCAAATTTACTGCGTAATCTTCCACCTATTACAAACATCAAAACTACTGAAATTCCTATTGATACAACCACTGATAATGATGTCTCAATGATATGATTGGTTAGAACAAATGGAATCAGTATTGCAAGAATCTCTAACAATTCAACAAATACCATCATAAAAGGTGCAAACGATTTAGTAATTGATTTCTGTTTCAATTCTGATTCTTCTGACTCTTCCTTAAGAGTACCTGTCTTTACAAGTAAGAACCGTATCACCCAATATCCTCCCAGCCCAATTAGGAATATTCCGCTTCCTTTTACAACATATTCAGAATACGCCTCGATGTTTGGAATTCCATATATAACAAGTACTGCAAGTATGGAAGCTACTGTAATAGATGCAAAGACTAGGCCATAGATTACGGTTTTCTTGCCAAATGTAATTTGGTAAATTATCAGAACAAATGAATCTTCTATGGTTTCAGTAGTTAATGCATAAAGTGCTGTTGCAAATATTATGATGTCAAAATTCATCCGTTAGATCTCAGATTCATTGCGTTTTTGGAATCATTCTCTCCTCAAGCTTGGACAGAGTACTCAAATCCACCCGTATTGCCCCACTGAATGGATCGTCCATGTCTCTGATGAGAAGCATTAGGCTTATGAGTAGAAATGACACTGCTCCAAATAATGTAATGCCTTCATAGTAAGGATCCATCTTGACAAAAAGTAACAAGAGTATTACCAATGAAATAGCAACATCTGCTATCAGATACGCAACTGGCATAAATGTAGTCTCCATTATGGTCTCAACCCTGTTTGATATTCTATCTATGTTGACAAGTTCTGTTCTCATTTTTGATATGAAATTAGGTGACACATCATTTTGTGCTAAATGATATACATTATCTTCTATTTTTTCGGTTGCAGAATTTATCTCTCTTAATTTCCAAGTTTTATTTTTTAAATTGGAATTTATGATTCCTAATAATTCCTTTATGTTTGCCTGTATTTCTGAGAATGTTTTTTGATCCTTTGCACATGATATTCTGGCATCCTTGTAAAGAGATTTGATTGATGCTGCAAGCTCTCCGGGTATCTTCTCACTTTCCTTATAGTCAGGCAAAGTTCCAGTAAATAGTATAGCTATTGTGAAAATAACACCTGCCACAAGACCGGATATGATAGGACTGGTAGAGATGAGATCAAAATCAAATGAATCGATGGCAACTTTTAGAGTTAAAAGTAATGCTACTATGATTAGTGCTTTTAATATTACCATCCATTTACTCACGGTTCTTAATTTAAGATAAATAGTTATAAATGTTCTAAAGTACAATATAGATTGTAATCTTGATTACATTTATAATCATGCAATCATACAAAAATCACAGGACAATATGAAATGCCCTATATGCAGTATCGATTTGATG
>JAJSDS010000025.1 GCA_028580875.1 Nitrosotalea sp. | reverse complement strand
TAAAGCCTGAACATGTTACTAGATTGATACAAAATGGTTGGACGTTATCTAATCCCTTTAATAGAATTGCTGACACTGATATATTGTCTGCCAAAACTTACAACCTGAAACAAGTCCATTATTATGACAGTTCTAATCTAATTCCCAAGGTTTCATTGTATGATTATTCGTATGATGGAATCGATAAAGATGATGGTCTAGTATCAGTTAACAACCAGACTTTTTATCAAACTACGCTAGACAATGACATTTACAAATTAAAAGGCATGTCTATGCAATTTCATAACGTTACGTTTTCTTTTCCTGAAGGAACTTTGATTACACCAGGTGGTGCTTTTGTAAATCTTGATGTAAAATTCAAAGATGGTTTGGAAGAAATCTATGGTGGGACAGCCCTTGTTCAAAATGGAACTGTTACCAAAATTAGTGGAATTTCAATTCCAGCTCAATATGGTCCGCATGTAGCAACAAACTCAATTACAATTCTTGGTAATCATACAATGCCGCAAGCTGGAATTACCATATACCATGATAAAATAAAACTACTTGTAAGTTATGACAATCACTCATCCTTGCAAACAATACGCACAGTTTCACTTGGTGAATGTGATGTCCCATACGAATCAAGAACAGGCTTTGTACCTATCTTGTACATGCCACTAGGCTCTACGGGAAAAGTGTGTGTAGATTATTTTAATGGAAATGAACCCACTATGGTAACTCCAAGTGTTTTTGATGCACAAAACCTATCACAGAATACTAATGACATCTTAGTATCTCCCTTACAAGCAAATATTGTACATGGGAATAGCACTGTTGTGTATACGATAACTTCTGGTAACAAGGCTGGGTTTTACGGTCTGACAATTTTTTGTTCTGGTACACCTATTGCAGTTGGATATGATAATCAATCAAGAATTGTCACAGGGGATTTTCCATGGCTTGATCATACCTATTACTGCATGCTACGATCATATGATTATCACATAATAGGAGTGGGTGGCGGCATGGGAATAAAATATGTACCTCCATAACAATGAAAAATGAAAACACTACATCTGTCAATAATTGTTTCTGGTGTAGCTATATCCATTCTAGCATATTTGTTACTTGTTCCAACAACTGACACAATTTCATGGAATGTTTCCAAGTCGGCTAATTACACAGCTTCAAAATACGGGATCTTTCCACATGAAACTGACTGGCATGTACATATCACATCTGATGGAAAAATCCTTCCAGTTACTGATAATCACAAAATAGATGAAAATTCAATATTTACATGCTCATTTTCTGTTATTCCAAATGATGCAAGAGATCATTTTGCTTATCTTTCAGTATTTAGAAATGATGATACCGGATACGTGATTGCTCTAGATGACCATACTGGTAAGGCAATCTACACAAAACCTGTACCACTTGAATTGGCAGTATGTGGGCCATAGGATAAAATGAAAACTCTACACATTTCAATAATCATTGTAACTGTACTATGCGTCTTAACAAGCATCATATTGGTACCTGTATTTGGAGAAGAATGGCAATCCTTCATTACAACAATTGAACCTTCTGCAAATCCCAATCAACCTGTACATGACTTTACAATTTCATATCAAATCCTGAATGGAACGGGAACATTCCAAGCACATGACTATGAATTTACTGCAAACATATCATCTAAATCCAGTGGTACATTTGCGATAAAGATTCCAAGAAACTTTCCATATTACAACGGAAAAGATGGTCCAAGTGAAAATGAAAAATATGTTATTTTAGAAAACGGTGCTGATCTCACGCCTAGTCGATATTACAAAACTGTTTCTGATTGTTTCTTTACCTATTCTATTCCGTTTTACATGAATTCTACTATTACGGTGGAATCCTCAGATACGTTATATCTTATGACACCAATTTATGGTGACAAAATTCCAGATTATTGCATGTCTAAAACAATGATTCCAGAATTTCCTTTTGCAATTCCTGTTTTGCTAATTGGTGTCACATCATTGATTGTATTCAGTAGAATAAAGATGGGAAAATGAAAAAACTACCCCTTGGAATGATTTTATCGTGTTCCATATTACTATCGGTAGTGTTTAGTGATAATGCATACGCTCAATGTGTAGAAGATAAGGACTGGCCTCAAAAACCATGTAACTATGTCATAGATACTGGAAATCCAAACCAGAAACCAATTCTTGGAGACAAACAGGATTAGAAGGTATTCTATGATATGAAAGGAAAAGACTGGATGGAATCAAAAAAACAGGAAATGTATTTTGCAGAACAAAATGGAATTCTCAAGGAATGGTATGAATATGGTAGTAACATAGGCCATCTTGCAAATTCTGATGTCTGGCATTATTACAGCCTATATGATCAATCACCTAACATTGTAAAGTACTATAATGGTACAATTAAGACGGACTGGACAAAACCAATCATCACATATTATTATGTAAGCCCAATTGTTTTTGTCATTATTGGAATAGCTACGGTTGTGATGGGATTTGTTGTATCAAAAAAGATTTTGGTGAAAATTAGAAAATGAAAACAAAATTCAGAATTTTGATAATATTGGTAGTTGTAACAGCTGGATTCTTCAGCATTCCACCGACATTAACTAACATATGTAACACACTAGAGATTTATGATGAGCGGTGCCCAAGGATTGGAGGAATTCAAACTCCATTTGAAGGCCAGATCCAAATATGGAATACTACGCCATCATCACCTGTTGATTTTTCGTCAAATGAAACAAACTCTCAAAATGATTTCTTTATGGATAATGTAATTAGATCTTCTATAATACACATAGGTCCTAAACCCTCGGCAACAAATGATCTTAAAGTAAACATGACACAAAGCCTTACTGTTGCTGGACATATGTCCTCTGTTCCACTGTGGGTCTTTGACGCAAACTGGAATCCTTTGCATTCACGTGATGCAATAATTGTGGCATTATATGATGAAAATCACAAAAAAATATCATTACCCATAAACGTCGGCACATTTCAACAACTGATTAAAATTCCATTCCAATTTTGTGGCAAAGGATCTGCATCATATTATGAGACTGGATATGTCCCAATTCATGAAGGCATCCCTAAAAAGATTCTTGTAAAATATGTCTTACCTGATCTTTTACCATCTGGTGAAACATACAGAATGAATTTCTCTTCACCGTATCCTGTCAAGTTTGAAATTCCTGACAACTTTAAAGTCACATACAATGCTACCACGATCTGTCCTGTCACTTACAGTAAACCACATCCAAACATATTTTTTTATGATTTTATGTTTAAAATGAAATAACACAAACCTACGCCACTTTTTTAAACCATGATAATACCGTACATGTAAAATATGAAAACTCTAGATCTAATCACAATTATTGTTTCAATGTTTCTCACATTGTTTGTTACAAGTCAGGCATATGCGCCATGCATAGAGGGATATGAGATTAATTGCAATGGTTATCCTCCTCATACCCTATCTCAAATCCACGTCGACAAGATAAACTATGAAACCCAGGACAAGCCTATCATAACAATATCTGGAGTTCCATCAACAGCTGTTCATCTTGAAATTGACGACTCGTCTTCAAATATCATGTTTGAGCATGATCTTACTCTGTCCTCAAATGGCACTGCACAATATATCCTTGACATATCATCATACCAGTCTGGAGTGTATTCTACAACTGCAACCTCTCTTATGTCCAAGGTAACAACTGGTTTCACAGTAGGTATGACACCATCAGGTGGAAACATGCATCTAGACATTGACAAAAATTCATATCTTCCAGGGGATCAAGTCTCCGTACTGGGCACAGCGAATTCTAATACGCTGATACAGTTATCCTTGATTGATCCTTCTGGTACTTCAATAAGATCTGCCAAAACATTCTCAGACAAGACAGGACATTTTTCATTATCTAACTTTACCATTCCAATTAATGTAGTTTCTGGAATCTGGCAAATTGGTGCAACTGGTGGTGTGATGCATGTACACACGCAAATTGTAGTAAATTCTACAAACCATTCTTATGGAATGAAAACCGACAATGCAATCACACCTTCTCCGCTAAAACAATTCAAGTCAGGAATTGACACACAAGATGTAAAGTGTCGTAAAGATCTCATGCTTGTAATCAAAACAACTGATGGCTCTCCAGCTTGTGTAAAACCTGATACTGTTCAAAAATTGATTGAGAGGGGATGGGCAAGAGATCAACTACAACAAAAATCTGAAAATATTGCAACAAATTATTCATCTGCACTCAAACTGTCCCTTTCTACAAACTCTACTATCATACAATCAGGTCATGCAATAGGCATTACATTGTCACTTGATAATACACGTTCAAGTCTACTGAATCTGAATTCGCAAAACAATTGGCCAATACAGGGACTTGATTCAGGTGGCTGTTCCTGGCTTCCAATGGGTATTGCCATACTTGATGGCTATTATACCGCACAAAACATGTCTGATGGACATCCTATGCTACTACATTTTCTTTATCCTTGTCCGCCCTCTCTGCCTGTCAAGACTTTTACATTTCAACCTATGAGCAGTAACATTACAGTGACATGCGAGCCAGGGGATTGGGCGCCTTGTCAATATTTGACACAAACCAAAACAAGTGTGGCATACTCTAGTTTCTTACAAGATGGCAAATTCTTTGACTTTAATCCTGGAAATTATACCCTAGTTGCAGGAGATGAATGGGGAGATAGTGCAATACAACATTTTCAAGTGGTAAACTCGACTCGAACACACATTGAATACGATCCGCCTATTGTGACTCAAACCTATGACATACATGGCACAGTAAAAGATATCATGCCCAATACAACATTTGCAAAACTTGCATCCAGCTCAACTGGAATTCAGATGGCACATGGTGAAGGTTTGGATACATATGACAATGACAGTATCAAACTTGAACTAAACTATGGGAACACATCTGATTCACATGTGATATCTGCAACAGTGGAAAATTTAGGCAAGAGAACTGTTCACATTTATGATATTTTCATATCCGGATTTATTCCACTTGCAAATGATGATCACTTGAATTTTGTTGTGGTCAGAGGTGATCCGTACATTGTTTCAAAAAATGATGCAATTCTTGAGCCTGGTGAATCTGTAACAAAGTATATTGTTGGAAACTGGACTGTTGACGAAAAGCCAGTTAATGGGTTTTCTGCAGGTGCATCATATTCATATGATGATCTTCAAAACTTCGATGACATGACAAATGGGTATAGCATGTCAATTCCTGTACAATGGGTGAAATGAAAACTCTTCATCTTACTGCAATAATCTCCAGTATAGTACTGGTGGTCATTGCAATTCTTTTCATCACAATGCAAAAGCCTACAAACCAGCCTGGCGTATATGAATATCTTGTAACAGATTATACTCCCAATACAAACAAGACCTGGGGAACTGACATTATACAAAACCAGACTTTTCACTTTGATGATTTTAACATGAGTGCTAGTTTGCCAAAACCGTATTGGGTAGACATGTATGATACCAACTTTACTTTTCCAAATGGATTACAAGCATCACTTATACCTGGCGGTGCAATATTAGAAGCATACGTGACATTTCCAAATGAAACTGTACCATACAGGATGGCAGTAACCCTTGGAAATAATGCAGACCACAAGGCTGTTACAGTGTTGAGCACACACAAGGATCCGCAGGCAGGGTATGCAATTTATAATAACACCATACGCCTGCTTGTAAATTGGCCAAAAATACACTCTGACGTATCACTAGTTGGGTTCAATGATACTTACAAGACAGGACAGCCAATAAATTTTCAAATCAAAGCAAATGGTTTTGATTATCTTGACGGCGCAGAAACACCCACATTTCAAGTCAAAGGACCTGATGGAAATATGGTTTGGAGTCCACCTGACATTCATAATGGTGTGCGGTGCTGTCCCCAAGAACTTGTGAATTATGATAGAATGTTTGACATTGCAAAACTGGGCGGCCCAATTGTAATTGACAAGGCAGGCTTGTACGACCTAGTGGTATCGTATAATCATCAACAAGTCACAAAACAATTCTCTGTAATTACATCCCATGTTACATCGATATTTGATACCGGTGTCTATCCTTTCTTTGTTAATGTGGACAATAGCAACTTTACAATAAACTACAACATCTCTGGATACAACAAACTATTTGATACAAAAATGGATTCACAGTCAAAATCCCTTATCTTATCATTAAAGCCAACATCTAATGGAACACTGGTTGTGTCCATTCCAAGAGCATTGTTAGATGCAAAGACAGACAGTGGTCAAGATGATCAATTCATAGTATTAGAAGATGGCTCGGAAATCAATTACAAACAAATTTACTCGACAATCATGGACAGGACACTGTCAATTCCATTTCAAAGCGATACGTCAACAATAGAGATAATTGTAACACAGGTAGTGTGACGAAATGAAAACTCTACATCTTACAATGATGAAAACCTCAATTTTTTCTGTAGGTTGTTTCTTGTTGGCATTGACTAGTATTTATCTTGTTGAAGATTTTCAACATAAAGAATACATGGAAAAAACATGTAGCAAACCTGGAACTAATTGCCCTCTTGAAGATCCATGGTCTCTTCTACCATTTGGAATGCCAGGTTTAGTTTTAACCCTACTTGGAATATATTTCACAATATCAGGACGGGTTCAAAAGAAATGAAAACCATGCACGTTGCAATAATTACAATATCTGTAATTATGATAATTGGAATATTCTGTCTCAGAGCAGCTTTTGCAGATAATGCCTACATGGAAGGATCAGGTCCTCCAAAGTTTCAACTCTCACAAATTGCTGCATCTGGAAATAATGTTTATGTTGTATACAATAGTAACACTGACCATCAAGACATATTCTTTAGAAAAAGTACTGACGGCGGTGCAAGCTTTGATAAAATTATAAAAATAACTAATGACAACGGCTATGCTTCAGATCCTCATGTGGAGGTCTCAGGAAAATCTGTCTACTTGACATGGTTTTCCAGTTATCCAGACGGTAACACAAAAGTTTTTTTTGAAAAAAGTATTGATAATGGTAACACGTTTGCAAATCCAATTGTTTTAGATCCTAATGGTGGCAGAGGATATGCTGTTATCCATGCAATGCTTGCAACAGAGCCAAATGTGTACATGGCAATAAACTACAATAATTTGACTTCTTTAAAGGTCAACCATGGTCTTAGAACAAGTACTGATAACGGTATTACATTTGGAAAGCCTGTATCTATTGATGATAGTGAATCCCTTTATACAAAAATTGCTGTATATGAACACAATATCTATGTGACATGGGATGGTGAATCAGTCTGTCCGCATGATAAATGCCAAACAGATAATATTTTTTTCAGCAAGAGTGCTGATAATGGAGCAACTTTTACAAAACCCATCAATCTGAGCAATGTAACGCTAGCACTTGTTCCTCAACTAGCAGCATCAAAAAATAATGTGTTTGTAGTGTGGTCAGAAGGTCAGTATCCAGACGTATTCTTTATAAAAAGTTCTGATGGGGGTTCCACTTTTAACAACAAAATTAATCTAAGCAAAAAACTTGGTTATAATTCAGAATCTCCACAGGTTGCTGTAAATGGAAATAATGTCTTTGTTTCTTTTTATCATTATTCTAACACTGGTGCTAATACGATGAATTCTAGTCAAGGTCTATATCTTACAAAAAGTTCTGATGGAGGCAATACGTTTGGCGAACCCATCAAAATATCCTCAGGGGATGATCTCTGGACTTCCACTTTGGATGCTACATCAGGAAAAAATGTATACCTTAGCTGGAGGGCTTTTAACATTACTTCACATAGGGGAGATGTATTTTTCGCCAAAAGTGGTGATAATGGTACTATTGATAATGTAATCAATCTGAGTGGCAGCCTTGAAGAAAATGGCAACCTAGAGCCTGAGTTGGCTGTAGATGGTGGGAATGTCTATGTTGGCTGGGATATGGATGCCCCAGGAGATAACATCTATTTCCGAGCAAGTAATGATGATGGGAATACATTTGGAAATATAATAAATCTGAATCATGAAATCAAAATCCCGGAATTTCCGTTTGCAATTCCAGTTTTATTGATTGGCATAATTTCTACAATTGTATTTTACAGGGTGAAATTTGGGAAATGAACAATTTACATAAAAGAACAATTATCATTTCTACTTTCCTAGTCTTTCTATGTTTGTTTTTACGGTCTCTTCCCATGCAATTGTTTAGATGGTAAAATTCTGTATCTTCCAGTAAACAAATTAGTCTGGCATTATTGTGTAAATATAATATTCTGGCCAAGTATCGATAACACTTTTTGTATCAAGTGTCTGACTATTAGATAATCTTCCAGGTTACTGTCTTTTAGAATGGAAAATATGCCATGTATCCTCTCAAACACTGATGGCTCCAAAACATCATGAAATTGGACCGTTACTTTCTTTAATTCAAGTATCATGTTATCGCGTATTGCTAGTAAAATTGCAGACTCTTCCATTCTTTTCTCTTGTGTAATGTTGCTTTTTTCTTCAAGCTCCTTTAATCTATCCAAATTGTGCTGTAACAAGACCAGGATCATTTCAATCATATCTGTGGCAAATCCTCTTCGGTTGATTCTAAACTCGCCTTGTTTTTCTATTGTTTTTTGGAATGCTTTGCAGTCTTGTAGTTCTGAATAAAAATATCCTGCCAGTGAAACGCAGACTGACACTGGAATGTTCACTATGATGTCATCCACTGGAAGGGATACCACAGATGGAAAATGTGATACTGCAATAAAGCAATGCGTGTAATCCTGAATTATGATATCTTTTGGCATTGGGATTGATACAAAGATTTGCTCGGAATTTGTTGCAAGGACTTGCCATACAGGTTTCTCTGTTTTGTCGTATAATGGTACAGTAATTGTATTGGGATGCAAATTTGTTGGCTCTGTGTCAAGATATATCATGATCGAATCTGGGAGGTACGCTTTTTCCTCTACTATAACATGATGTCTTGATGTGACAAAGAAAACCTCATCATTGTACCAGTAGAAAAAACCTGTACCTGAGCCTACCGTGATATACAGGTCTTCACGTATTGAATCAAATTTTGCCACTCTCCTGTAAATTTCATCAATTGGAAATTCAAGCATGTATCATATGTATGAGTATCAAAGATATTTCTTTTTCTATTATATCATATTGCAAAATAGAAGAATTATACACCAGTTTTTTAAACTATACACGTACAGTACATGTAAAATGGAAAGTCAACCTACACTTACTTTTAGAATACGAGGATTGTATGATGAAGATTTAGGCAAAAGTCATATCAGACTAGACAGTGCCCACATGGAAAAACTGGGAGTAAAAAGCGGCGATGTTGTAAAAGTATTTGGGACAAAAACAGTAGGTGCCAAATGTTTTCCAATGGAATCAAGCTACAAGCGAGCCTTTGATGCAGACTTTGTTTTCCTTGATGATGCAAGTAAAAACATCCCAATGATGCGAGTAAGCGATATTGTTTCATTTAATGCAAGAGGAGGTGATGCAGGCTCTCTGATGCAGGTAAGCAAGACTGAAGCAGTAGACGCAACCAAAGTTACCTTGACAACGATACGAGAACAATTCCAATATGAAGAAACAAATCTTGATTTGGTAAAACTTGATGGACTTGTTGTTTGTAAGGGAAATCGAGTAAATGTTTCACATCTTGATTCAGATAAAATGACGCCATTTTCAGTTCGTGATGCATCTCCACAAGATGATTTTCACATAATAGGGAAAAATACCAAGTTTGAATTTGTTGAAGCGACAAAGGATGATTTTTACCCAAATCCTGGGCTTGATGGTTTGCGCAAAGTTATACCAGCTGTCAAGCAGATAAAAACTGGAATATTTGCGCTGACCTTTCCTGCGCTTGAAGTATATGACACAGGAACGCGATTTTACTTTTATGTCAAGGAAAAATTGGTACCAAAAAGACAAGAGTTTGGCCATCCAACATTACATCCCATGGTGAAGATAACAGACGATCTTGGAAATTCGTATGTGGTATTTCAATATCAGGGACAGGGAGGCCATTCAAATGACATGATTGACTTTCATTACAACATGTATGGCATAATGGTCCCGCCATTGGCAGCTAAAGCAAAAGAGCTAAATTTTGTAATCCAGGAAATATCTTGGCGTAGGATGTCCTCTCCAAATAGTGGTGTTGAAGCTGGAAAAAGACCCGCTGCTAATTTTATGACACCTGCTAAAATGACAATTGAAGTGTTGGGTGGACCGTGGGAGTTTAAGATTCCTCTGAGATAAAATGAAAACTCTACATCTTACAATAATCACAATAGTAGCAATTGTGTCATTAGTTATTGTGAGCACATACATAATTTTCAACCCCATTATTCATCCTCCTTCTGTAGATATTGTTGGCTTTGTACGATCAAATCAAAGTCAATCCCAAAACCAAACAAATCAGACTAGCATACCTACAAGTATTTCTAAGATCATAATTCCAGATGGTTCTGCTGATCCAAATTCTGGCAAAAATTATGAACCACGATATCTAATAGCTGTTCTTGGAGCAAACAACACCGTTCAATGGACAAACGACGACAAAACTGAGGCAAATACCATAGTGGCTGAAAACCATGACGATCCACTCTTCTGGAATGCAACACACTCTATACATGGTGGAATGCTTTTGCCAGGCAAGTCATTCAACTTTACCTTCACAAATATTGGTGAATTTCAGTATGATACAGAACCACACCCATGGCTTTATGGCTGGGTCTTGGTGTTGCCACAGTCTGCAGAAAATGCGACCAACGTGGTTTCTCTCAATACAAGCAGTACCATTCCAGGCCCATGTGAAGTATTTAGATTACCATGCCCGAACAATCCAAATTTTACGGCCCAGAAACTGGGTGCCAACATCTATACCGAAAAAGTTACAGTTAATGGAGTAGACCATTACGCGGTAATTCACAATTCGCGCGTATGCGTATACCCTCCAAGTGTCAGTGAGTCCTGTACCAATCCTGATGATCTTGCAATTTTGAGGCTAGTAAGAGTAGACACCTCAATTCCGCAGGAAAATCTAGACATCACAATAAATGGTCTGAATTCAACATATGTCATTGGCGACCCAGTAAATTTTGGAATAAATGTGAAAGGCTATGGTCATTGTGATTTTCCATCCGTTCTTGTAATCCGTGATGGTGTCATAGTGTGGCAGGGTAAGACAACATGGACCTCATGTCCTTCTACTATGAGTCAGATTGACGATAAATACACCATGGGAGACTTGGGAGGACCATTTTATCTCAACCAATCTGGAACGTATACCGTACATGTAGGATATGCCTCAAACATGACTGAAAAGAGATTTGATGTTACACAGTATCCAAAAACATCCCTCTATGATACTGGGGTTACTCCAATGTACATCAATGTGGCCAATACCAATTTTACAATAAATTATGACGTGATAGGAAATGGAAAAATTCTTGACGCAAAAATGGATACGCCATCAAAATCCCTTGTATTGTCATTGAAAGCACCAAGTAATGGAACATTGACAGTAACATTGCCTAGGGCAATGATTGATGCAAAACTACCAACTGGTAATGATGACAAGTTCTATGTATTGGTAAACGGTCAGGAGTCTATCTTTCAAGAAATCAATGCTACTACAATTGACAGAACTATATCAATTCCATTTACAAATGGAACTCATATGATAGAAATCATTGGAGCGCAGATGATATGATCAAATGAAAACTCTACACCTTTCGATAACTTTGATTCTGATAGCTCTGTTTACTTGTGTGCAAATTCATCTAGCCAGCGCTGATACCACAATTATTCTAGATACGGGTGTACCTCCAATCATTGTAACCCAAGTTGAGTTGTGGGGACCTATTTCATTTTATGCTGATGGCGTAAAATCCTGTGTTGATAACAATGGTTCCATAGGACCTTGGGCTATTGGTTGGTTAGAATTGTACAACACAAAAAATGAGACCATGTTGATAAATGATGTCGATATCAAAGATGGTAGTGGAGAAGGTGGCTATCCACAAATAACACTCGGTTCAAATGAGCACTGTTATATTGTAATTCATGACAGGCTTACTACTCGTACTGGGGTTGGTGGTAGTCTAGGTAATGATGCACCAAGACATGATAACGCTACTATAATATTTTCATATTCTGTACAACCTTTTGCTGGAAAAACACTTTACAAATATTCTACACCTAGTCTAAGCGATGATTATGGTGATACCAGAACTTGGCAACAAGTTGATGGAAAATGGATCTTCAAAGAAGCAAACATAATTCATGAATTTCCAGTCAAAACAACTCTGTTGTCACCGTCAAGACAAGCCCAGTACGGGATTGATGCTAAAGATCTAAACTGCAAAGCAGGCTCGGTAGTGATAATAAAAAAATCTGACCCTACAAATGAGTATCTGCAAGATAATCCTGCATGCGTGACCTTGTCTTCTGCGTCTAAACTTGTAGATAGGGGTTGGGGAGTTCCATTGCAGACTGTATCACTATACAATACCAATTCTACAATAACGTATTATTCGATAGGAAGTAAAATTAACAACATTGCGTCTGATTTGACAACTCATGGGTTGACATTGTCACTTGAAACTACAGGTGACAGCAAGATGACTCTGTTTGTTCCTAGAGGTCTTATTGATAGCCCAAAAATTGGTGATTATGCTTCATTTAACGCAACGTCTGATGGAAACAAAATTGATTATCATGAACATCTAACGCCTACAAACAGAATGTTTACTATATTATTTCAGAACGGAACAAAAACTATACAGATGATTCCTAAACCGTTTACAGAAAACCAAGGATACTAGATGTAAAATGAAAACTCTGCATCTCTTAATACTTGTAATTGGTGTAATTATGGTATCAATAGCAATCATATCTGTTATGCTTTTTCAAATTCTAACATTACAATCTCAAACAAAAATCCTTGATCAAACTAATCAAAATCTATCTGCAAATCTGACTAATTATCAAGACTTGTTTGGAAATATTCCTAAAAATTACACTCTCTTACCTTTTGCAGTACAAACTAACGTGTATGTAGCAGGACCAATTGACACCTATCCAATAAATATAGTTAAAGTGAATCAGCCTTACCAGGTTGTAGCCAACATTACAAAGATGGAAAATACACAACCTCTCATCTATTACTATTGTATTGTACAGGTGTCTAATTCAACAGGTTTGGGGTATCATATTGGATGGGGACAAGGAATGTTCACTCCAAAACAATCTTTTTCGCAATGTGCCGTTAGCTGGACGCCGACGGTTCCTGGAAATTATACTCTTACTGCATTTGCATGGAGAACATTATTTGGTTCACCCTTGGCAAATGCATCCACTAAATATGTCCAGGCGGTACCATGAAAACTCTACACATTTCAAAATTCTCCATTTTTATGATTTCAATAGTTGTTTTTGCCATTGTAGTGTATGGCATAATTGTATTGACTTCTCCTTCAGCAATATCAAAACAAAATGACAGGATTTACCTTTATCCTTCTGCTTTTACAGATTCATCTACTGGATATGTCAAAGTATCAGACATGAAGCCAAATGGCTTTGGATATTTCATGTATCCAAGCTCATACAATTATAGTGACAGTGCAAATGCATACCAAAGATTTCTTTTGATACGGCTGCCTTCGTGGCTTGGTGGGGATAGAGATGACATCTCATCATATAGAGCATATAGTATGGTTGACTTAGATTCACACTGCTTGGTAAAATACTGGCCACAATATGAAAGGCAACGAATTGAAGATCCGTGTCATTTTGAGGAGTATAGGATAATTGATGGTGCATCATACTTTTTCGGTATAAAGATACTGGCCAAGCCAGTAGAAAACGCATTACCGCAACTTGACCTAGGTGCTGATGATGCTGGATACATCTATGTAAAAACTCCCACATGGACTGTAAATGAGAATGGTTTGGTAGGTGATGGTAGGCATTTATCAAAAGATCAAGTATTGAATTCTTCCAGACTTTTATTAGAAAAATACAAGAGCCAGTCAAAAATCCCAATTTCTATACCGTTATTTCTCGAAGACGGATCATTCCTAATTGATATATCATATGATGTAAATAAAGTACATTTCAGATACACTCTGGACAAACCAACTTTATTCACTCCAAGCATTGATATTTCATATTGCAACTGCACAGGGTTGTCAACAGATTATTCCAGTTATCACGGCATGATAAAATTTGCACAAGCTTGGCAGTTTGGAAATAATACTGTTTATTCGTATAATGCATACACTAGTGATAAGAAAAACCACTTGGATCTTTACGCTTTTGAGTTTTATCAAAACAAGTATCATGTAATCTTCAATTCTATGATGCCTTTTGATCAAGGAATGAAATCTATGCTTGATATTTTCTTTAATGGTACAAAACTGTCAGATATAGAGCAAGTATCGATAGAGAAATAGACACAATAGATTCAAAATGAAAACTCTACATCTTTCAATTGTTCTTTTCATCTTTGGCGGAATATCGCTAGCCGTGACATATGGATGCTTTCCAATTTTTGCATCGCACACAGGTCTGCCCGGTTTACCATTGCCATTTGATTACTTTCGTGCTTATTTTCTTTTAATACTCACAACATCTTTTTTTGTAATGGCAATTATATTTTTGATAAATTCACGCAGAAAAAAATAAACTCTAAATCTTTGAAAAAGAAAAAAGATAAATCTTTGTGTTGTGTATACTATGTGGGAATTATAATCACGGACATTATTGTTTAAGATCCCCCCGGGCCCGTAGATTTTTTTAAATAGTAAAATGACGAGTTCAAAAGGGCCCACCAGTATAATCTTCTTTTTATGGTTCCACTAGGCATGGAAATATGTCTTGAAACTAAGAAAGGAAGACATTCAAAGTATTAGTGAGGAATCCCTGCAATTATTCTATCAGGGAATAAAATCTCCGGTTACCAAGGAAAAGTACACCAGGACATTGAGAAGAATACTTTGTGACGTCCTGGAAGATATTTTGACAGGAACATTTGAGGAAAGAGCATCTCAATTTGTAAATAAATCAAAGAATGATCCAGCCTGGGCCATGGGTGTACTTTTGTCAATATCTAAGAAGATGAGAGACAGAACTGAACTGCAGTCAACTGACAAAGATTATCTCAGTCCTAATTTTTTTAGTCGATATTTCAAACCAATTAAGAAACTATTGTACATGAATGAAGTTCCAATAGCTTGGAAGAGAGTCTATTTATGTAACTCTAAGACATGATGTAAGTTCTTCAAAATTCCCAAGTTCTCGATAAAACTTGATGCCTTGTTCGGTGGCTACATAGACCCTGCTCTTCTCCCCCTGCGCAGTCTTGACCAGGCCACCATCAACCAACTTCTTTAGTTTCTCCAGCGCCATGCTGTAGGAGAGGTTTGCATCCCTGACTATTTCAGTGATGTATCTACCGTTGGAGCCAGATTCCGTGACTGATTCCAAGATCTCTGAAATTATCTCAAGTTCGTTTCTGTATGTCTGCCTTGACATATCATACTCAATTTTAAAATCACTTTATAGGTTTTGATGAAATTCAAATTTAACTTAACAATTTATTAGGAAGATAATTTTGTTGTTGATCTTCAAGTGATCTTTTCGCATTATTGCTACATGGTGTAAATCTGCATTTCTAGACTTTGTGTAATAGTTTTTGATTTGATAGATTTTTGCTGATTTCTTACAATGTTTTTCCTTTATTATGGATTTTACATAAAAGTTTTAAGTCAAATTTCAATTTGATTAAAACTTATCATTAATTACTCCGTTGTACTGGACAATGACTAGAAAAAACATCTTCTATACCGCACTAACTGCCTTGGCAGTTTTTGCATTGATGACATCTCCACTAGAAGCCAATGTCCTGACTCATACGGCACAAGCAGCTGTATCAGAAAATATTCCTGGACCAAACTTCCCACCTACACCTGAGCTACAGCAATCTCAAAAGGATGCATACATGGCAATTGCAATGACCGTTCCTGGAATAAAGGCATGGTCGGATAAATGGCAATTTGTCACGCAAGATTATGTAGGTACATCTGTTCCAACATCGCATTGGACCAACATGATACTACATCTTCATCTCCCAGCAAACGTAGCAGCACAAAAGGCATGTGTAAATGGATGGGATGCTCTTGTAAACATTGATCTTAGTACAAACAAGATCGTTGCTTCTGACTTTCCATCAATAAACTCAGTATGCAATACTGGTTTAGCCCATTCGATAGATCCAGAATCTAATTTACAGGCAGAGGGAATGAATTTACTTCCTAGTGCAGAGGCTATAGGCGCCAAGCATTCGTACTCAGCTGCAGCACAAACTGACATATTAGGTTCAGGAAACTCCATTCAAGGATCAATTGTAAATCTTCTTACTCCGTCCTTCAGCGGACAATGGAGCCACCTAGATGGGTTTGTGGAACAATCTGTCAATGAAAGATTTTCATCTACTCCTGGTGTAAATTATTTGCAGACAGGTTGGTACATTATTGGACCGGCAGGCTGTCTTGCTAGCTGTAACGATAGTCCTCAAGTAGATTCCAAAAATATTGTGTACGCAGATAGTTCCACATATGGAAATTCATTTCCACACATATTTGGATATCCTGGCAGTGTTCCAGCATGGGTGAATGGTCAGACCTTGACCGCAGAAGTCCTATGCAGTGGAAGTGCTAACTATAAGGAACAGGAGTCATATGGAACCTCTTTACTTTCACATCTAAGTAGTGTACCATGTAGCAGTGTTGCACAAGGCAACGAAATAGTAAACTCAGCTTATTTCGAAAATGCTAATACAGCTGCATCAAGTACTTGGTCATCAGACATTACAAGTACAGTTCAAGCTACTGGTGCAAGTGAGAAGCTAAATGGAGTATGGACAGGCTGGCAAAGTGCGAATGATGAAGACCAAGATTGTAACAAAAACATTACTGTTACAAATGCAGTGATATCTGGTTATCTAAATGGTGCAACCTCCACATGGAGCCATTTGATAAATCAGCCTGTTGCATGTAACTAACCCCCCTTTCTTTTTTAAAATATTGTTTTGATATTGTAACTTAATTTTTCCGTCGTTTCAAGAACCACACTATTGTTGCAGCTGCTATTGCTCCTGTAATGGATATTGCAAAGTCTGGAGTATCATAAAAATAATGAACTGCATCAGGATCGCTCATCTGTACACTTATTTGATTTAAATTCAAAATTTTCTGTGTAAGATAAATTACAATACTGCTCCCAACAAAAGTAGTTATTACAGGGATTTTATCATGAATTTTTTTTAAGGCATTTTTAAAAATATTAAGATGAACTGGAGATTTTGTAACTGACGATGGCATGATTATAAGAGCGAGTTTTTTGGGTTCGTAATGTCGTATCTCTTTATTTTTGTCACTCATGTCAATACGGTTGATCTTGATCAAACCAACTTTTGACAGCCTTTCAATATGCCATGCTACTAACTGAACTGATATGTTAAGACTAGAGGCGATTGCAGATACATTTGTGACCCCTTCAAATAATTTAGACAGAATTGCCATACCCGTTTCATTTGATATTTCTTCACCTATAATCTTCAAGCGTTCGTCATCAGTGGTCAAGATTTCAATAGAATCTTCTAATGTCAGCTTGGTGTCCTCTTTATTGTTCAGATTCTCTTTTTCCACTTTTGATACTTCGTATCCTCAGAAGATTCTAAAAGGTTTACTATCACTATAGCACATGATTTTGTCAGTTTTTATTGAATACTTTTCTGCAAAACTTGTCAAAATCATCCCGGTGGCAACCTCATCTATAGTCCAATACAGGGAATAGATCAAGATTACGGAACACTGACAATAAGATAAATCTCCTTCTTTTTTATTTATTTCATGATAAAAACAATATCGAGTATCTTTATTGTATTTTTTATATTGCCACATACAGTATTTGCAGAAAAATATCTTGAGATAAAACCTGCATTTGTAGAAGATCATTCTGATGCATGTTCTAAATTATACAATAAGTTTCCAAGCAAAGATCCTGTTGTAGGGTATCTTGATCATGCAAATATTGTTGTTGTACGAGGAATAAATCAAAATTTCACTAGAACTGCCATGATTGACTATGATGGTACAAAACTTGTAACTTCAATTAATATTAGTAATTTGACAGATTTTCAAAATAATATTGCTTCCCCCTATTCTGTTGAATATGATTATCCTTTACACAAATTGTTTAGTGTAAATTATACAGTGGGAGAAAGGTATTATTTTATAACTGCAATCTCAAACATAGGCAACAAGTCTGTAGACATTACACAATTTCCAACAGTTCCGCTGGGGTATCAATTAACATATCCAAATGGTACGACAGTTGAAGGAATTGGTTCGCATTCTCTCTCGGAAGGTGGGTCTATGGAAATGGCTGATTACATAGGTTCTCTAAAATTAGAACCTACCAAATCCATAGTCGAAAATGAAGAGTTATTTTTTCGCAGTACAAATACTAATTTTGCTTCATCCATAATTCCAGGATCGTACAAGTTGGCAGCAGTTGGAGAAATACTAGGTGATGTAAATGGAACCTGTACTAGGGTATTTTTGTGGTCACAACCAATAGATATTGCAATACTTCAAGAAGAAAAAGTTCCTGAATTTCCGTTTGCAATTCCTGTGTTAATAGCTAGTATCACTTCTTTAATCATTTTTTATAGGATGAAATTCAAATGAAAAAAATCTGGAACGGTGCCCACTACAATTGTTCTGGCGGCAACCCCCAGGCCCGCACCATGATTTTATGAATAAACTGGATCCAAAATTGTTCCAATATGATTATATTTCCACTAGACCTATACTAGGAATGAAAATTAAAAAATTATTTTTGAAAATAATGATGCTAAATTAAATACAAAAATTATTCATTGTGGGTTACCAAAATGTTTATCTGCTCTCTCTGCGCTATTCTTTTTCTATATTTCCAAGTTCGGCCAATAGGGCAGACAACTGAATCTCTGGATTTGCTCC
>JAJSDS010000259.1 GCA_028580875.1 Nitrosotalea sp. | reverse complement strand
GCAGGATTTGGTGCAGCTTGGTCATTTGGCCTAACTTACATCATTTGGAGAATCCAAGATGCAATTTGGCCAGGTGGTGTTAGAGTCACACCTAAAGAAGAAGAAGTAGGATTGGACATATCTCAAGTAGGCGAAAGAGCATACTCTGGATTTGCAGAGTAAAAATATTCCCATCTTTTTCATTTTTATATTTCAATTCATTGTTGATTGAAAATTAATTTTTTAAAATTGAGAAACGGTAAATAGTACGTGAATTTACCAAACTTTGTAAATGGCAGACAAGTGGATAGTTTTTGTTGTATTGCAATTTGTTAGTGCTGTCTTAGGGTTTGCTTTTTGGTATCTTGTTGATCATCATTTCATCTTTCTATTGGTAGCTGGGTTTTTCTTTACGCTTGGTACATTTGGAGCCACGCGATGGGGTTTTGATAAATGGCGAAGCAAAAACAAGCCAAGAAAACGTGAAAAGAGACAATAATTTTTTCCTTTAACATTTCTGTTTTTTTATCTTTAGCTGAATGGTATCTTTATATCAATCACAAATAGCACACTACCTGTAGATATTTTTGTCATCATCAAAACCTAAATTTAGTAAGAAAAAACGTCTTGCGATATTTGCTGTTATTACAATAATTGGAATATCCTATGCATATTATAATTCACAAATAAATTCTGGATACCATCATGTTAAGATGTGGGACTTTGACTTGTATCAAAACGGGACAGTTCCTTCTGGATTTGCTGACCTGTCAACTGATTCCAAGCCTTATTGGATTATAAAATCTGACCCTAGTGCAATCTCAAAACCAAATGTATTGGAGAAAATACCGACCAATGATAATACTACTGACTACCATCTCCAATTGATTCCTGATTCACCGTCTATTGATACTGAAAATGTTACTATGAAATTCAAGATTGTGTCAGGTGATAGTGCAAAGTCTGCAGGGATGATTCTCAGATTCATTGATCAGAAACATTACTTTGTATTGATGGCTGACTCTGCACAAAACAGGCTCTCTTTGTGTAAAAATACTCCTGATTTTTTGATATGTAATTATGATAAACCAGTGACTATTGCACCTGGTGAGTGGCATACTATGGAAGCATTGGTGTCATCACAGGGAATCGCTGCATATCTTGATGGACAACTCATCATAAGGGCAAATGATCATAACTATATATCTGGAGCAGATGGAATGTGGACCAAGAAAGATACTGGCGCATATTTTGATGACTTCAAAATAGAATACTAGTTTTACATGAAAACCAAAACTGTAATAAAATAATGATCATGACATCAGATAAAAAAAATGAAAAATTTCTCAAGACTCAACTGATACTTGCAGTGATACCTACATTTGTTACTCAGTTGATTGCATTTTATAGAATACAAAAGCTAATCAACGGAATAATAATTGAAGTGATTATTTTTTTTGTAGACTTGGTAATTCAAATGAGTATCTCATGGCCATTTGGAATGATAATTTCATTACCGATATCTATTCTAGTCCCACTTTACTATATTAGAAAGTGGACTTTGGAATTTAATAAAACAAAGTCTCAATTTTGATTTTTAATGAAAAAATAGTTTTCACTATCTAATTTAGAAAATGAAAAGAGAGGGGGTGATTGTTTTAAATCACTTGCCAAGGTCTTGTTGCGAAAGTAATCGCGTATCCT
>JAJSDS010000258.1 GCA_028580875.1 Nitrosotalea sp. | reverse complement strand
GTGAGATGAATGTGCCACTAGAATATTTTGACAAGGCAGACCTTTCTGCCATAACCACACCCAACCCATCAGATGTTGTACAGACATTTGAGGGCACGCCAAGCGTGTCAGAGGCTGCTGCAATCAAGGCATCAGGAGGAGAGCTTGTTGTACAGAAACACAAATTTCCTCCAAACCTTACAATTGCAATAGCAAGGAGAACAAATTGAAGCGTGGGTTATTGCTAATAGACAGGGGAAGTAAAGAAAGAGAGGCTGCCGAAGAGCTTGAAATCATTTGCAAGCAAGTAAAAGACAAGGGCGGTTATGCATTTGCAGACTATTGTTTTCTCGAAGTAACATTGCCATACATAGACGACGGAATCAAGAAATGTCTAAAAACTGACATTGATTCGCTTACAATAGTTCCATACTTTTTGTATCCAGGAAAAAAAGTAAAGGCAGCAGTTACCGAGGTTATGAAATACCAGTCTACAACAAATATCAAATTCCTTGTCACAAAACCCATGTCCATGCACATGACGCTTGTAAAACTAGTTGAGAACAGGATCAAGTCAGCACTTGACAAGGGCGGAGTTTCATTGCCAAATGACAAGGTAGATGTCTTGGTAATCGGGCACGGAAGCAAAGATCCTAATGCAAAGATGTCAATAAAATATGTAGTAGACGAGCTTGGCCGCTCATATAGAAACGTAGATTATTGCTTTCTTGAAATTGAGGAGCCAAACATAGAGCAGGGAATAGAAACTTGCAAGAAAAGAGATCCGGAGGTCTTGGTGGTTGTCTTTTACTTTTTACACGAGGGCGCACACGTAAAAACAGATATCAATGCTGATCTTAGGCCAGCATTAGAGAAACACAACTTGAAAAAAGTTTTGATTACACAGCACATAGGAACAGATCAGAAGATGATTGATCTTATCATTGAGAGAGCCCAAGAGGTAGAGACATGATCACCCAAAAGGGCCAGTCAATAGAAGACAAGAGTATGGAAATAATAGACAGTGAGATAGGTTCACATCCATATTCAGCTGACGAGTGGACAATAGTAAAAAGGATAATTCATTCTACTGCAGATTTTGATTTTGCAAGAGAAAATAAGATAGTATTTCACAAGGATGCAATAAAGAGTGCCATAGATGCATTGCAAAAGGGATGCAACATCATAGTGGATGTCAATGGTGTCATAGGTGGTTTTAACAAGGATAACATGAAAAAATATGGAAATCAAGTCATATGCAACATATCAGATCCTCAGGTAATAGAGGAAGCAAAAAAACTCAACAAGACACGCGCCCAGACCTCAATGAGGCTTGCAGCCAAGCAGATGGACCATGGAATAGTGGCCATAGGCAATGCCCCCACTGCGCTAATTGAGGTAATACAGATGATAAAAGAGGGCATAACATCTCCTGCACTTGTAATTGGAATTCCAGTAGGATTTGTCTGTGCTGTAGAATCAAAGGATGAGCTTCGTGCAACAGATGTCCCATACATCACAAACATTGGAAGAAAGGGAGGAAGTCCGTGTGCTTCTGCAATTGTCAATGCACTTTACAAAATTCTTGCAGCAAAGTCTTAGAGATTATTTTTTCGAGTAAGCAATGCATGACTTGACAAAGTTGGCAGCAATTGGAGAGCCATCAAAGTAAACATGCATGTATGATGCAAGCGTGTTGTATACGGTCAGACCATCTTTTTTGTCCTTGATGCCAATGCCGATTGACATG
>JAJSDS010000257.1 GCA_028580875.1 Nitrosotalea sp. | reverse complement strand
ACGATATCTCGTCTTGTCAATATTCCAACAAGTTGACCTTGATTATCAGTCACTAGCAATCCTGAAGCTCCTTTTTCCCTCATCGATTCTATAGCTTCCCGCACTGTCTGTTCTGGATTTATAGTGTATGGATTTTCAATTATTATGCTACCAGAACGTTTTGTTTTTAGTACTTCATTTACCTGCTCTGAAATAGTAAGAAACCTGTGTATGATTCCAATTCCCCCCTCTCTTGCTATTGCTACTGCCATGGCAGATTCAGTGACAGTGTCCATATTTGCGCTTATGACCGGTATGTTAAGTGAGATATTTTTTGAAAGCTTTGTTTGTAAATTTGTTTGAGATCTAGTAACTATGCCTGATCGTTTGGGAACAAGGAGTACATCATCGAATGTTAATCCTTCCCTTATTTCCAATGAAACCTTCTTGATTAGAATGAAAATCTGTTATAAGCCTTTCTTGTATTTTTTCAAGTTTTCTACGATCTTGACAATATCGCACGTAGACTTTACATTATGAGTTCGTATTATATCGGCGCCATTTAGAGCAGCAAAGGTTTCTGCTGCAAGAGAACCATAAAGTCTTTTTTCAGGATCGGCTTCATCCAACAGTTCACCTACAAAGGACTTTCGTGAAACAGAAACAAGAATTGGATGCCCGCCTTTTATTTGGTTCAAGTTTTTCAATATCAACACATCTCTTTTTAGCCAATCAGAATTTATTTTTGTAAACAATACACCTTGCGCCTTTCTTCTAAAGAAACCAATAGCTGGATCTACTACGATCTTGTTTTTAGGAATCCCCGATTTTAATGCCAGTGTAACACTTTGATTAATTAGTTTTTTTGTTTGCATCACTTGATTTCCTCTTACCGGGTTACTACTAAACGCGCACACAATAACAGACGGGTTGTGTTTCTCAAGGATGTCAACCATATTTTGGTCATATTTTAGGCCTGAAACATCATTTACTATTTCTGCACCTAATTTGAGAGCAATTTCTGCCACCTTTGCCCTACATGTATCAATAGAGATAGGCAATTTGGAGGTTTTTTGAATCGCGTTTATGGCATTTGTAATTCTTTTAACCTCTTGATCCTCAGACACCAACGTTTTGAGATATGGAGCAGTAGACATTCCTCCAACATCAATAAAATCAGCACCATCTTCCTCCATTAATTTGGCAGTTTTCCCTATAATTTTTTTATCAGTAAATATCGATTTTTTATAAAACGATTCTGGACTCGTATTAATTATTCCCATCACTCGTATTGGATTAGTACTACCAACTTTCACTCTTGCAAGTTCATGCATATGGTTTATGATTAACCAGGATACATTTAGACTTACATGACTTTGGATGGATGGCATCAAAAATATCTAGAAATTCTCAAAGAATTCAACTATGATAGATCAAGAGAGATAAAGTCAGGAAAGATCCTCAATTCATTTCTAAAGAATAAATTTCCATTAGATATGATAGAGAAAAAAATTAAAAACAAAACTGTTTTTGTTATTGGTGCAGGACCATCCTTGGATGTGTCATTACCATATCTCAAAAAATTCAAAGGGTTTACAAAAATTGCTGCTGATGGCGCCACGCAAGCATTGCTTGAAAATAACATCATTCCGGATATCATAGTAACAGATCTTGATGGAAATATAGAATCCCTCAGAAGATCATCGGAATCCAAATCAATAATGGTGGTTCATGCACATGGAGATAACATCAG
>JAJSDS010000256.1 GCA_028580875.1 Nitrosotalea sp. | reverse complement strand
TTGTCGTATTTTTTCCAAAATTCAGAATATTTTGTGGCCACTTCGCTTTCTGAAATCTTGTCCTTTTTCTTTTCCTCGCTTCTTAGCTGTTGGTACGCCTCTGTCACCTTCTTGAATAGTGCTCCGTCTCTGTCATCCTTGTTCCTGTCTGGGTGATATTTGAGTGAGAGTTGTCTGTATGCATTTTTTATCTCCTTTTGGGATGCTCCTGCTTGGACGCCTAGGATCTGGTGACAGTCTACTGTGTTCAAGTATGTTGTGATATGGCATGAAGACCAAAATTAATTTGTCGGCACAACCTGCGTTTTGTATGCATCAATCAGTTGTAATTACTGGGGCAAATGGCTTTGTCGGAAGAAACGTAGGCATGTTTCTCTCAAAGAATGGATTTCAAACTGTATCACTTGTACGCAAGGGCAAGACTGTAAATTTTGGAAAAATAATGACATCTGAAACACTTTCTGAGAAAAGTCTTGTATCTAAGATACGCGGCTCTGATGCGCTGTTGCATTTTATTGGACAGGGGATGCAAACTGTAGACTCTGACTATGATACAGTAAATGTTGGTCTTGCAAAAAATGCTATTTCATTATGCAAAAAGGCAAAGATAAAAAAAATAATCTACATCAGCGGCCTGGGAGTTGATAAACATACTACACTTGGATATTTCATTTCAAAATATAGGGCAGAGCAAGAAATCATTTTCTCTGGGCTTGATTATACAATTTTTAGAGCATCATATATCATAGGTCACGACGATCCGCTCTCAAAAAATCTGCAGCAGCAGACAAAAAAAGGAACTATGATAATACCTGGCTCTGGTAACTATAGGTTCCAACCTATCTTCATAGGCGATGTGTCTAAAGTCATCGCCAAGTCTGTGATGGAAAAAAAATTCTCAAGAAAAATAATTGATCTGGTGGGACCAGAAATAGTAAGTTACAATGTTTTTGTAAAGAAATTCTCGCGCGGAAAAGCCAAGATGGAGAGAATAAATTTTGAAAGTGCGTATCATGATGCTCTGCATAACAAGGGGCTGTTTGGCGTGGATGACCTAAGCATAATGGTAGGTGATTACATTGGAGACCACAGAAAACTTGCAGGCCTTGCTAAGATGAAATTTACAAGATATAGGAAAATACTAGAGTCCAGAGGCCTGTCTTAGTATACTTGCCTTGTCTGTTTTCTCCCAGCTAAACTCTGGCTCGGCTCTTCCAAAATGTCCGTATGCTGCAGTCTTTCTATAAATTGGACTTTTTAGTTTCAGCTGGGAAATTATAGCAGAAGGACGCATGTCAAAGTGCTTTCTTACGATATTTTCAATCTGATCTTCTGGAATTTTATTTGTATCAAATGTATTTACCGTAAGTGAGACTGGCTCTGCCACTCCAATTGCATATGCAACTTGAACTTCACACTTGTCTGCAAGTCCTGCTGCGACTACGTTTTTAGCGATATATCTGCACATGTAGCATGCTGATCTGTCAACCTTTGATGGGTCTTTTCCAGAAAACGCACCGCCTCCATGTCTTCCCATGCCACCATATGTATCCACAATTATTTTTCTTCCAGTGAGCCCTGCATCTCCTGGCGGACCGCCTATGACAAATCTGCCAGTTGGGTTTATGTGAATTTTTATCTTGTCATTCCACAACTGTCCGCAAACTGGTTTGATGACTTGCTCGATTATCTCTTTTCTAATCTGTTCATTTGTAATATCTGGAGAATGCTGG
>JAJSDS010000255.1 GCA_028580875.1 Nitrosotalea sp. | reverse complement strand
TTCCAACAATAATTGCTTCATCAAGTACATCAAGCCCAGATCAAACTGTAACCACACCGCCACTTGATAAAATAATTCCAGGTCAACAGATGTACATACCTGTACAAAGTTCTGTAATACCTTCAACTGGTGGACTCAAACTCCTGAATATTAAATCAAATAGTACTTCCAGTTCTACAGGAAATGCAACAAATGACTGGTTTGTAATAAAGACAACAAACTCACTTCCATCTTCAAAACCTGCACTACCAAACAGTGACAAATTGACACTGTATGTCAACGTAACATATCAATACGAAACAAATGGGGTAGGATTCAACTGGGGTAAGCCGTCCAACTTTGCAAGCGCACCAAAGATGACATTGCAATTACCAAAGAACCCAGCAGGGGTAACAGTTGACTCTAACGGATGCCCGGTATCAGACATATTCGTATATGATCCTTCACACAACAGCTGGACTACAAACCCCGTTACTATACTATCTTCAACACCGACCTCAGGAAACAGCAATTCATGTGATGTCGTAGTCCAGACACAACACTTCTCGCAGTTTGCATTAGGGTCTCACACTTCAAGTTCGACCTCTAGTACACCTGCAACATCATCCACATCAAGCCAAGGAGGAGGTACAGGAACTGGTGTAGGAGTTGGAGTGGGAACATCCACGTCTACATCAACAAGTAATGGTGGAGGAGCAGGACCTTATCTTAAGATCCAAGATATATCATATGACATTTGTGATAAGCAAATTGTAAGAATTCAGGTAGGAACAGACTATAATGGAACAAATCCAATGGTAATAGTTCGTACATCACTTACAGGTGTTGTTGATGCAAAGCTCATACCTGATCAACCATATGCACAAGAAAATGTCAACGCCACGGTAAGAAAGTTGATCTATGAAGCAACCATCAATCCAAAAGAAACATCATTTGAGGTTGTCGCACTGGAGGCAATTGGACACAATGTATACTCGGTAGGAAAGACAGTGGAGGTTACTGGTTGCAACGAAGATCTAGACTTTACACATGTTGAATTACTAACACAGCCTGCTCAAATTGACTTGGATGCACCGAAGATATTTGATCTTAAATTCCAAGTAGATAACGGAACAAAGCAACTTGCATCAGAACCAACAACCCAATTTGTATCTGGAAAACCGCTCTCAGTGTATGCCATAGTAGATACGCCAACACAAATTACCACATCTGAGTTGAGATTCACAGAGATTGACAATATTGATTCTAGCAAATATCATGTTATCACAATGAATGTTGTCCCATTGCAGGTATCAAACAGCACATACTTGCTCTCAGCAACAGTTCCATCCTCATTGTTGCAGGCACCTGGTGTGAAATATTGGATTCATGTAGAAAATAGCGCAAGTAAGGTAACTGATTCAGATGCTTCTACAATAGGAGTAAAACCAAACTATTCGATTGATGCTTCACTAGAGTTGGATGTTTCACAAAACAGAGCAGCAGGTACTACTGCAAGACCTTCGTCTTACATTACAAACAACGGAAATCCAGTATATGGTACCATATCTCTTCTAGTTGATGGCAAGATTGTCTATACTTCGCCTGGACAATTGTTCTCAAAAGGACAGACACAGGTCAGACTAGAATGGAAGACCCAGCCAACTGATGATTTGGTAAATCACAAGATAGAGGCAATAGCAAACATTTACGACAAGTCATTTACTGCAGAGGCAAACATTGTTACATTCTCTTCAATAAA
>JAJSDS010000254.1 GCA_028580875.1 Nitrosotalea sp. | reverse complement strand
CAAATGTTGCATCAAAATCTAATGATATGACCAACCACCCTGAAACCATTCTGCAATCTAGTGGTATCATGTCGTCATCGAAATTGTATGCTTGTAATGATATTGCATATCTGATCCATTCGTCACTGATTTTCGAGGGATCATTTTCTAATTGTGGAGTCTCTCTAATCCACATTTCATAACCGTCTGCTAGATAATCATAGATGTTATTCATCAAAGATCGTAGATCTGTTTTTTCCCATATCATTTTTGGATCTCCCCACATTGTTTTAAGGTCGTCTTTTTGTCTGAAAATTACATCAAATATTTCTAAATCACAATTTTCTTCATATTCGTCTAGATCTTGATGTTTAATCATGGGGCGAAGTCTTTCAATTAACTCAAAAGTTTTGTTAATTTTTAATTTGTTCATATTAAGAACTTAGACTTCTACAATTTTTGCATTCTTTTTTGATTTGGCGGCATTTTCCATTGCCGTTTTACTTAATGTTGAATCTAATGATATTACTTGTTTCACTATTATTGCATCTCTATTCAATTTGAATAACGTCGTATTGCCAAACTTTCTTGCTGGAATGACTACGTTTAGCTGCTCCAAGTCTGGCCACACCTTGTATAGTGTAGTTTTCGACATTCCAGCGCCATCCAAAATCTCTTTTTTAGAATAGTCACTTCTATTATCTAGAAAAAAATCGATGATTCTAAGTTGTGGTGTGTCACCCAAATATCTTAGCAATAATGTATTCATGCCTTGTTTTGTACGTATAAAGTATTTATTTGTGTCTACCAAAGGTACTATAACTAAACTTGTCTGAATTTAGTGATGACGAAATAATGGCACGGATGGCATACAAGCTTTATAGAAGAGGTAACTGGGGTGAGAGTCACACCAGCTTTGAGAATCTCAAAAAAGGATTCAATCAAAGAAATTTGGGAAAAAAAGGTTTCAAAAGAGTAGATAAAATTGGTGAAAAAATGATCAAAGATGGTTTATTGCATTCTAAATCTACTGGATATGGTCTAGAAGTTAGTTTGGAATACACAAGAAAGAGTGAGTTAATCTCACTGATTAGAAAAATTTTTCCTGATGAATATGATGAATAATGAATAGTCATTTTAAATCACAAAGATACCGGGGGTGGGTTTGGTCAAATTTGTTTAATGCCAGAACCAAAATGGCATCCAAAAAATATACTTTTTGTAGTTCAAAATAGTAAATTATTGAGTTTTCATTTTCTTAATGAATTATAATGGAATTTCCAAGATTCGTCCATACTACAGTTGTTAAGCTTCATCAATTACACAGAACCAATCTAGATCATTGATAATTATCACATACGATAATCATGAAACTGCCTTATTAATTCCTCGAGTAAAGATAAGAAAAATGGAACGACATGCTGTTTCTTTAGACAAGGAACCTACCATCTTAGGAGTAGAGTTCATAGGAATTGTGAACAAGATTGGAAGGATGGAAGATTTTAGTTGCAAAAGTGGAACCATATTTTCCAAAGAGAAAGGAGAGATGTTTTCCATGTTTTTTAGATTGCAATATTCACTGCAAAAAGACTTTGATAAAGAACTTGGTTCTGTTGATTATTCAATAGTAGAAAGAGGAAACTACAAAATTATCTCAATACCCATAGACTCTCACATCATGGTTATAGCAACTTACAAGGATGTTAATCATAGCGAAATAATACACAAAGTTAGAGATCTAGTACAAAATTCTTTAGATAACAACATC
>JAJSDS010000253.1 GCA_028580875.1 Nitrosotalea sp. | reverse complement strand
GGGAAAAGCCGCTTTTAGAACACCTCATAGAATGGGTCAAGCAAGGAGGAGTGGACTCATTTGTTCTCTGTGTCAGTTACCTAAGAAAAACAATTGAGGACTATTTTGAGGATGGTAGTAGATTTGGTGTGAAAATTGAATATGCCGTTGCAAATAGACCTCTTGCTACAGCAGGGCAACTAAAAACTGCAGAAGAATTCATCGATGATACTTTTGTCTGCTTATATGGAGACTCGATATTTGATTTTAATTTGAAAGGCATGATAGAAAGTCATCGAAGAAAAAAATCATTTGTCACCATGGGTTTATTTGAATACAAGACTAAATTGCAATACGGATTCATAGAGACCGATAAATCAGGCAGAGTGAAAGCATGGCGGGAAAAACCAGAAGTCAAAGGAAATATCAATATAGGTTGTTACGTAATGGAACCAGGCATATTCAAATTCATACCACCCAACAAGCCATACGGTATGGATGATGTAATACGCAGTGCAATAGCAAAGAAAAACAAAGTCAGTGGATATCACATAAAGAAAGGCTTCCTTGACATAGGAGACAAGACTTCATACAGAAGAGCTTATCAACACTATATCACACGACTAGGCCGGATTTAGACCAAAGCATGGCGATGGACATCAAAATACGTAAATTACAAAAAAAGGACATCTACAATGGGTTTTTACTTTCTTTAGATTCGCTTAGAAAATCAAGTAACATTAAACCAAAAAAAGCAAATGTAATTTTTAACAAGATCGTAAAAAACCCACATCAGATAATTTATGTCGCAGAAGAGAATTCAAAAATAATAGGATCTGCAAGTGTTTTGATCGAACAGAAATTTATCCACGACGGAGGCAAGGTGGGTCATATTGAAGATGTGGCAGTAAGAAAAGAATTCCAAGGAAAGGGAGTTGGTAGAAGGATAGTTCTAGCACTTTTAGAATATGCTGAAAAACAAGGCTGTTACAAGACAATTCTTGATTGTACAGATGAGTTGATCCCATTTTATGAAAATATAGGATTCAAAAGACATTCAAACTCAATGCGGTTTGATCACCTGTCAAAAAAGTAATCTCTTTTTGGCATCGGCTTTACTCGAAACAGCAATGCACCAATTATAATCACAGGAATAGAAGTCAATCCAAATGCTATAGGCGAACCAGTAAGTTCTGGCACAACATATGCAGGAGCTATTTGATTTATCAGAGTATTAACATAATACATTCCACCAATAGTAATCAGACCACCAGATATCATAAGAGAGCCAACCAGACGTGAACCATATCTACGTGCTAACATAAAAGAGGATCCTGCAAGAACTAGTGCGGGCGCTACACTAATAGAAATGAATTCGCGTATTTCAGAAGACGGATCTATATCATGAGATGGATGTGCAAGATATACACTGATGGATATCATCTGAGCTACAAACATAATAAACAAGCCAAGACTTGCAACAGCTACCCATCGCTCAATTGCCACAATAATTCTTCGCTGTGTTCAATAAATAAACCAAATGGTTGTTCATCAAACTATTCCGACAAGATTTGCAAGTTCTTTTCTGCAAGCAGAACCAAGTTCTTCTGCAGCTTTTTCTGGAGTTACCTTGTTGAGAAATACACCGTACCCTCTTTCAAGTCCAGACCAAGGATCAGCTTGAGGATATACCTCAATATGCCAGTGAATCTGCCTGTTGTTTTTCTTTTCAGGTGAAAGATGAAAAACCATGTTATAGGACAAGTTTTTCATTGTGTTTGCAAGACCACC
>JAJSDS010000252.1 GCA_028580875.1 Nitrosotalea sp. | reverse complement strand
TGCATTGCACTTTTTGTATCTGATTTGAGGATTGATTCCTGGTCCATCAATTTGAGGCAGGCAAAATTTGACTTGCCTTTTACTGGCATGAGAAATTTCAAGTCCTTGGAATACTGGTCCTGTAACTGTTTGGAAGCAGTAACTATGAAAGAGCTACCAAAATATCTCGCAAGAGTTGCTGCAATAAGCGATTTTCCGACTCCAGTTGGTGCAGACAAAATGATTGTCTTGTATCCTGATTTGATTTTCTCTTCTATTCCCTGTATGATTTCTTTTTGTATTTCTCTTGGTTTGAATTCCTCTGGAAAATGTTCAAGAATAGTAGCCATATTGATTCAAGATGATTTATCGTTCAAAAACTACGCTACTTAATTCCTTGTTTTGATTTCTAATGCTTTGAAGGTAAAAACACATCATATTATTTTTAATTAAAATTTTTTCAAGAAATTGATTATTGCAACCAGATACAATTATTCAGTAGCTATTTTTATCAATTCAGCAATTTGTTTGCCTTTTCCCTGAGATATTGCAGATATTCCTCCAGTCAAACTTTCAGTTACAATGCCCTTTTTCCCAAATACTTGCACAGCATTCAGTGAAGTATAACCTGCCATACAAACAACCAATGATTTGTGAGATCCCTCAAGAGCTTTGCTCAAATCTTCAGGAATTTGTTGTGCCATTAACAATCGTTCCGCGTCTCTTGCCTTTGGTACGATGATCTTGCTCTTGTCAATACCCAGAGTTTTTGCAAGCAATTCTATTCCCTCCTCACGTGGAGTATACTGTGTGTGAATCCAGATTACTTTGTCATAATCGCCTACACTTGATACAGCTTCTTCCAAGGAAACCTGTGTTCGACTCTGTTTCTTTGCCATCGATTCCAGATTCTTTTTGTACTTTTGTATTCCATCAGCAACTATTACAACAAACTTTCCTCCAACACCGCCAAAGTTTGCCATCTGCATCACTGCGTATAATGCAAGAGCGCTACTTTCTCCCATGTCATGGCCTTTGTCTACAAAGAATTTCAGCAAACGCTTTGCCTGTTCAAAATCCACTTCATGCTGTCCGGCATATTGCTGAGGTTCGTAAAACTTGAGCCCCTCTGCTTTGCTTTTTGTTCTAATTCCTGCAACATCTTGGGCTGCAATCGGAAATACTACATGTATTGCTTTTTTGCCATATTTTTCAGACATGTATCTGCTCAATCCACCGGATGTTCCGCCTGTACCAAATGTGCAGACAATTCTAAAGTCTTCTAGAGAAAGTCCTTTCTCGTGTAATTGTTGATCTATTTCTGGTGCAGTAACAGTTCTGTGAATCTCAATGTTTGATTCATTATCGTATTGTTCTGGACAGTAGCAGTTGTATATCTTTGCAAGAAGCTTTGCCAAGTTTATGATATCTTGTTTAGCTAACAGTTCTTGTGCTTCTGTTATTGCATTTTCAAAAATGGTTGGATCAAATCCAAGCTCAGATAATTGTGATCTAATATTAGCAGCAGTTGCTCTTGCAGCCAAAACATTTGGGCTGTCTTTCATCCCAGGAGCAGGGCATATATCCATGTCAAGATTTATGATGCGAATTTTTTCATTTCGTAATTCCTCAAATACTCCTTCCTGTAGTTTTCTTGAGACTAGGGCAACTACATCAAGTCCAATCTTTGATAATTGTCCAAGTGCAATTCCAAAGTTGCCTGAAGTAGCTTCGAATATTGTCTGTCCACTTTTTAGTTTGCCTGTGGCAATTGCGTCATGGATTATGTTTAC
>JAJSDS010000251.1 GCA_028580875.1 Nitrosotalea sp. | reverse complement strand
GTAATTGTGAACTATGTTTAAAATACGTTTTTTGTATCTTGCATGGTAAAAACAACTCTATTTTTAATTATAGATATGCTATCCTAGAGGGGAGGATATACTTTTTAGTAACTAATTTTTACTCAAATACAAGAGAATGCATGGCTAATCTCTTTGCTTACATAATCGGAGCTGCAGTAGTTGGAATATTACACATGTCTGCACCTGATCATTGGCTTACACTCTGCGTTCTTGCAAGGAACAGAAAATGGGCTCCAAAAAAGCTCTTTGGAATATCATTTATGGCCGCCATTGGTCATGTGGGCCTTTCTGTTGCAATGGGTCTTGTTGTTGTGGTTATTGGACTTGTATTTTCTCATTTGATCTCATACTATCTTGATACTGCAATAGGACTAGCCATGGTAGGTGGAGGATTGGTGGTTGGGATTATGCCACTAGTAAAAAAGACACTGCATCATCATGATCATACACGTGACCATGAACACGATCATGATGAAGAAAAAAAATATGGTAAACTTACCTCGAAGATAGGATATTTTGCAGTTATGGGAGCTGCACTTTCTCCCGATCCTAGCATAATTCCGATTTATTTTTCAGCAATATCTGCAGGGTTTTATTTTGCAATAGAGTTGTCAGTTATCTTTGCAATTGCTTCCATCATCACGCTTCTACTATTAGTTCAGCTTGGCACTATGGGATTGGCAAAAACACTTGCAAGAATACCTGAAAAATATACTGATTCAATGGTAGGATTTGTGATTATGGTCATTGGAATCTATGTTCTTATTGTACGGTGAAAATAACCAGTCTTCTGTTGGATGAACCATCCGACTAGATAAATATCACTTGACTGAGAAAAATACTGATGACTCATCATAAACTTCCTGAAGTGAAAAAGAGACTGGCAAGAATAGAAGGACACGTAAAAGGTATTACCAAGATGATAGATGAGGGAAAAGGATATCCTGAGATCGTTCAACAGATAACGGCAGTAAGAGCAGCTTTGGATAGTACAATGGAGATAATAATATTGGATTTGGTTGAACATGTCAGCCTGAATGCTAGTAGTAAAGGTAAGAAGGCAGCTACTGAACTAAAAGATACTGTATCTAAAATTCTATAGAATATTTTGTAGAAATCGTGACTTGTTTAAGGTATACTTCCACACCGCGATACACTTTTTTAAAATAATCTTAACTGATCCCTATGCTGTTGATTGCATTTCCAGAGTTTGCATCAATTATCAAAATTATTTTCTTGCCCTTGTGGTCGTACTGGGCAAACCATATTGGAACGTGCAACAGTTCTCCTTCTGACACTTCTTCTTGTGTCTCCATCTGCCTTATCAGGTGATATTTAGAGTGGACCGTCTGTGACTGGATCTGGTCTACGATATTTTTTGCCAGATTCTTTGCCCCGTCCTCATTGATATCCCCGTTTAGGATCTTGATTGATTTTGGAATCTTTTTTGAATCAAAATCGATTCTATCATCGAGTGAAAATTCGTATCCATGGGGCTGGTATGCAGTCATAGACCTGACAGCAACCACTGGGCAATTGTAGCTCTGGTTTACTGTATATGCCTTGGTTGCATTTGCGCCGCCGCCCATCATTCCACCTCCTCCCATCATGGTACCAAACAGCATGCCGTCCATCATACCTCCACCAAATCCACCTCCGCGTCGTGAACCTCCGCTGATTGCACCTCCCATCAGTCCTGCCATGGCAGCAGTTGCAGCAATGCTTCCCACTTGGGCTGCAATGTCTGTTGCAATAAGATTTGTCTTTGCAG
>JAJSDS010000250.1 GCA_028580875.1 Nitrosotalea sp. | reverse complement strand
CATAATCTCGCTTTTCCCTCCAACTGCTGCAATTGGGAAACCATTTCCTAGTGCCTTGCCAAGCGTGGTAACATCAGGTTTTATGGAATAATATTTCTGGGCGCCACCTGGAGACATTCTAAATCCAGTTACTACTTCATCGAAAATCAATACAATGTTTTTTTCCAGAGTTATTTTTCTCAAATCGTTTAAGAAATTCTTTTGCGGCAATACCAAACCCATGTTTGCAAGGACAGGCTCTACGATTACTGCTGCAACATCATCTTCTTTTTCTAATAGAGATTGGAGTTCTTCAGAATTGTTATACTGGACAACCAAAGTATTCCTTGATACCTCATCCAAACTTCCTTCAGATACTGGCATGCCAATGTGTGCAGCACCTGAACCTGCCTTTACCAAGACATAATCATGTGCACCATGATAGCACCCTTCAAATTTTATGATTTTTTTCTTTTTGGTAAATCCTCTTGCCAACCTAATCGCAGTCATTGTTGCCTCGCTACCAGTGTTGACCAAGCGCACCTTTTCCATGGAAGGAAAGTTGCCAGATATCAGTTCAGAAAGGTTTACCTCAATTTCAGTTGGTGCACAGTAAAGTGTTCCCTTGTCCATTTGTTTACTGACGTCAGAAATTATTTCCTTGCGTCTGTGACCAAGAAGTAATGCGCCATATGCGTTGCAATAATCAAGATAATTGTTCCCATCAACGTCCCACATTACGCTACCCTTGGCTTTTTTTACAAAGAACGGATACGGGTCATAATATCTCACAGGACTGTTGATGCCAGACGGGATGATTTTTTTGGCACGTGTAAACAGGTCCTTGGAACTTGCCATTTACATAGCAAGTGAACTAATTGTAATTATAACCTATATGGAAAATACGGTTTCTTGGAAATCTAGTGAAGCTTTGCTAGGCAGTTTACAACCGTATCCTTTGATGGACTTCCAAGACTGCATGTGTTCTGTCCGCTTCCACCCTGGATTATGTTGCTGCCGGTACCAACAGTGACTTGCATGTTTCCACTACCGCCTTTGATGATGTTGTCACCGTTGCCTGCATAGATTGTATTTGTTCCATTACCTGCGTAAATGATATTGTTTCCGTTGCCTGCAATTACACAGTCACCTGATGGACCCTCGTGGATTATGTCATTGCCTTCTAATCCGATTATCAAGTTTGGTACCATAGAACCAGTTAGTGTCTCAGTACCATTTGTACCCATAATCAAGTTGTAATCAGAAGATGGTTTTCCACATGCCAATACAGTAATTGTTTGATCTAGTGTCTTTTCATTTCCAAACTTGTCAGTTGCAATCCATTGAACGACTGTTTTACCAATATGGAATATTCCAGTAGAGTTACTTGTTATCTTGGGCGAAGTATCAATTATTCCAGTTCCATTTGCCTGTCCAATTACAAGTGGTGTTTCAAACGCGGTTGCATCAGTTACCACGTCTTTTGGAATTGTCAATTGCGGAGGTGATCTGTCAACAACTTGAACTACTTGAGTTGCAGTTGCAGTATTACCTGCTTCATCTTTTACTGTCCAGGTTATGGTTGTATTTCCAAATGGGAATAAGGATGGAGCGTCGTTTGTAATTGATTTAACCTGTACGTTATCGCTAGATGTTACATTTCCAATGCTCACAGGAGTACCAGTAGAACTTGTGGCGTTTACGACAACATCATGCGGTGCAGTTACTTTTGGAGCAGTTGTATCCACTACATCTATTGTCTGGGTACCGTTTACCTTGTTACCAGATGCGTCAGTTGCAGTCCAGAGAATGGTTGAT
>JAJSDS010000024.1 GCA_028580875.1 Nitrosotalea sp. | reverse complement strand
ATACGTTTGATAAGAGTGGTGTTTACGAATATTACTGCCTGTTTCACCCATGGATGACTGGATTTGTAAGTGTGGGAACAAGTACGCCTGTACCGCCTACTGGAATCTCGATTTCCACTGACAAGTCTGTGTATCAAAGTGGTGATACCATACATGTAACAGGACAGGTATCAAAGTTTGTTCAAAACAAGGAGGTCACTGTATGGATAACTGACTCTAAAGGAACCGGAGTGTCTGCAAGTCACACTGAGACAAGAACCGGAAGTGACTTTGCCATCGACGATGTTGCGTCTGGTAAATTATGGATTCCTGGAAATAATTATACAATATATGCTCAATATGGTGCTGGAAGCTCTGTTGCAACTGCCGTAATCCAGTACGAACCACAGGTGTCTGTGGAAAAAACAAACGTGACAGACACTGTAGCATTGACACCTACATCATACATGACATCTTACCAAAAACTAGATGCTGATTCTAACAATTACATTACTGCGCAAACAGAACACAAGATCTACACACCAGATAACCCAGTCAAAGTGTATGGTTCTATCTGGAATGGATTGCTCAATGCGGGAAGCGGTGCATATCTTGCAACAGTTCCAGTCAGCAGTCTTACCGGAAATACTGTGACAGAACTTATCCTTGTGCAAATTAAAGACAATCATGGAATTGTTGTATCCTCAAAAGAAACTCAGGTAGATGGAAATGGAAATTATGTCATTCCAGTTAATCTGCCTGTCAATGCAAGTGGACGATACACTGTTGGTTCGTTGCTTGAAACAAAGACTGGACTATTAGGTACACTTGATGCATCTACTGCTGCAAAACTAGATTCTACTACTGATTTTACTGTTACAGAACCAAATGAATTTTCTGTACCGACCAAGGATGCAAGTTTTACTGTAGGGATATCAAGCAATTCTACTGTATCTGATTTTGCATTTGATTCTGTAAACAAGAAAATATCATTTAATGTCCAAGGCGTGACAGGTACTCGAGGGGTATCAGATGTTACAGTTCCAAAGTCACTGCTTGGCGGACAAATCCAAGTATCAATAGATGGTATAACAGAGCCATACAACTCTGATGGTGTTGTTATAGTATCAGATACTCCTTCTGAGACAGTATTTGAAATAAACTATCACCACAGCAAGCATACCATACAACTCGTAGGAACAACCGCTGCAGAAGTGGTGCCTGTCGATGCCAGTACAGTTCCAGAGTTTAGCTCTATTGCACCAATTGTACTTGCAATAGCAATAATGTCTACTGTAACAATATCATCTAAATTGAGATTCTAAAAATATTTTATTTTGACTTGTTGCATTTTGGCAGTCTTCCATGTTCGTACTGGAATGCTGTCAACTGTTTTTCTTCTTCTGCTTCTGGAAACAAGGTTTCGTGGTAACAAAACGATACTGTTCCCTTGATGCATGCGTCTGCTGAACTCAGATGCTCTGAGAGTCTTTCCTTGATGTTGTTGCTTGCACCAATGTAAGTGGTCTCGTGCTCTGAGCCAAGAAAATATACTCCTGCCTTGACTGGTGCTTTGGCAATGTTTTCTTTGTTAAATGGTGCCCAGTCTGAATATGACATGATTGTTATTTTTCAATCATGCATTTAACGGATAAGGTTAACTGTTTGTAACAATTTGTTTGTGTTAAGCATCATTTCGCATTTGGAGCAAAATACCTGCCATCCTTAATAGTGTCGGACACTATACTATACCATGAATATCTATGATAAAAAATCTGTCCACTGTTCAAGGTGTGACAGGTTCATAGGTGAGATTGACTATGATGCTGTCGTGATTTTGCCAAAATGTGGCAAGTGTGCAAATCCAATGCCTGAAGGAGACGACAAGGTGCAATACATCGTGGGCAAGTTCAACAAGAACCCATCAAGCCTTGTAGAACACGTTGTTGCCTGAGTTGTAAAAAACTTCTCTGACTGGAGTATATCTTGGTAGATGACATCCTTAGAGATTTTTTGGCAAAATTATTGTAAACGTTGTGGGGTTGTTTGATACTTTGATCCTTCCACCATGTTGCTCCACTATATTCTTGCATGAGACAAGTCCTAATCCAGTTCCTGTTTGCTTTGTTGTAAACAAGGGATCAAATATCTTGTTCATTATGTCAAGCGGTACTCCGGGTCCTTGGTCTTGCACTATAATGTGTACATTGCCTTGGGCTTCTTTTACTTTGATTGTCACTGTTCCATGCTGATTCATTGCATCAATTGCGTTTGCTATTATATTGCCAAATACTACCTCAAGTTGTGTTGGATCACATTTTGCCTTGATATCAGAAGGCTCTATGTTGATTGTTACTCCATCTGGAATCACAAGTGACTTGATGGATTTGCTTATGATTGTAGTTATGACATTCTCGCTGATCACTAGTGGCTTGCTTCTGACAAAGTCCATGACATCATTGATTTGGTGAGTGATTACAGAGACTGCCTTGTCTATCATGTCAAATCGCTCTTGGCTTTTTTGATCCGAGACTTCGTATTTCAAAAGTGAAATTCCATTTTTAATTACTGCAAGTGGATTTCGTATGTCGTGGGCAAGCCTTGAAGACAATAAACCGATTGCTGTTAGCTTGTCATCTTTTTCTTTTTTGATTCTTGCTTCGGTAATTTTTTGTTTTTGTTTTTGATATATTATGATTGCAATCATAACACTTGCAAGTATTGTTGCAAATAAAATTGGAATCACTTTTTCATAAATGTCAAAGAGGTGTATCTTCTCTTTTGTCTCTCTAACTGTTATCTCTTGTGCATACTGGGCAGTGTGGGTGCCTCCAATTGAGACTGGAATCTTTTTGCCGTCTATTACGGTATAATCTGTCCAACTCTCTTCGTAATACACTTCATTTCCTGTAACTGGCTCTATCCATGAGGTGCATGTATAGTCTGATAAAATGGTCTTTGGGTGAAACTCTGGGTACGAGTCAGACAAGTCCGAAGTAAGCTTGCATGAAAACTTGTATACGTCAAGGCCTTTCATACTGGTTTCTCCTTGGTATACAAATGGCTGCGGATCTATTCCAGAGTAGAGATACACTTGATAATTTTGTTTTTGTGTATCTTGTGGAAATCTAAAGTATGTATCTGCAGGACTGAGAAACTTGCCTGTTCTTTTATCAACTAGATTTGTACTGTTTGAATCCCACAGTTTCTTTTCTGTTGCTGCATCGTAAATGTTGTACGAGCCTGTAATTTTGACTGTGGTTGAATTTACCGGACTTGATTGCTGGTTGTATATTGAATAAATTGTAGTTGGCTCTGGCATCTTGTCTCCGATCACATCCACCGTGCTTGATTTTCCTACATAGAAATCAAGTTGTGAGAACTTGTCAAGGTCGTTTTCTAGTGTAGGTGTAATGTATAGCATCCACGATGAAATTAATGCAATACCTGCCACAAAAACAATGACTGGTATTGTATACTGACTTTGAAAGGTCATGGCTGATTGTATTTTAGGGGATATTTCTTTTCTTTGCTAGTTCTTTGGCAGTAGAGAATTGGATAAAAAACAAGTAAATTACATAGCGATAATAAATGGAAACAAGGCAGTAAATGAGATGCCGATTTACTATTGTCTTGATTGCAAGAAAGTAATTTTCAGCAAAGGACGTGACTATGGTCCAATATGTCCTACATGCAAACAGAAAAGAAAATTACAAACTTAGCAAGTGCCTTTCATTGACTTCATAAATTCTTCTGCAGCCTTTGCAATTTCATCCTGGGTCATGTCTTTTTTGTGTGTACAGATGGTCCATCTGTGGCCAAATGGATCCTCGATCCCGCCTGATCTGTCTCCCCAAAATGCATCCATTATTGGCATGATCACCTTTGCACCAGCGGAGACTGCCTTGTTAAAAACATCGTCTGCATTATCTACATACAAGAAAATTCCACTGCTTACTCCTCCCACTGACTGCGGTGAGAGACATTTCATTTGTGGAACTTCGTCATTTAGCATGATTCGAGAATCTCCTATCTTGATTTCTGCATGCATGATGGATCTTCCATCAGGACCCGGGAATCGCATTAATTCTTGGGCGCCAAATGCTTTCTTGTAAAATTCTATGGCATTTGACGCACCTCTTACTGTCAAGGTTGGTGTTACAGCATGATATCCCTCTGGAATTGGTTTTACCAAGTTGTATTGTAATATCATGAAGATAATTTTAACTGTTTTGACGTGCAATTGTGAGACATGCATGTTTTTCATAGGCGAACAAATTTTGTATTATGATATGACCTGAATTTATTTTGTTTTTGGCTTGAGTGTTATCAAGACACCGCCTTGTCCGCTTGCACTAAGAATTAGTTTCAATACGCCCTGTGTCTGAACTGCTCCACTTATCCAAAGTTCAATTGATTCAACATCATACGACTCAAACCAATCTTTGATATCCTCAACAGTTGCAACAAAATTCTTCATTGTATCTTTTGGTGACAGGAATGCTTGCTGAGTTTCTACATCAATCTTTGGAAATACTAGTTCGATTTTTTTGTAGTTTTTCTTTTTCATTTTTTCAACCTATGTGTGGAAAGATCAAGTGTAAATGAATCATACAACTCTGATTTATTGCGCCATGATTCATGTGGTCTTGGAACTGTATAATATGTGCCAGTGATTGACTCTGGTGTAACCTGCATTATCATGTATCCATGTCTGTTCTCGCAATAACTTTCAAGCATTGTATTGCTGTCTGGCATTGTATACGGTACAGGGAGTGGATCTTTGTTTGGCAGCTTTTGCATATAATGCAAGTGCCAGTATCCTCCTGCTCCAACTACCAAATATGGAACATGCTTGTTGTCAACAGTTCTTGTAAATCTCTGATAATTGTGAACATGACCAGTGAGGATTACATCTGCAAAACGTCCTGATTCTGAAAATGCTTCATCTAATGTCTCCTCGATTACCTTGCTTCCAGTATGATACATGTCAGCAGAATATGCTGGATGGTGCACAGTGATAATGAGTGCCTTGTCTTTTGGGGCTCTACTTAGTTCATCTTTGAACCACTTGATCTGTGTATCATCAAATGCACCTCCTTCTGGTACATTGGAGTACAGTCCAATTGTTGTCACAAACGGCGCTTCTAGAGTGAAATACACGTTTGGCTGTGTCATGGCAGGCCTGTTTACCTCAACTGAGTCAGGAACAACTTTTGGCTCTTTGGCACAAAAATTCCTCACAAAGGCATCAAGTGACGGCGTGTTATCTTCTGGAGCTACATCTCCATCGTGGTTTCCAGGTATTGCAAATATTGGGGCCTGGTACTTGGCATATGGCTCGTAGAACTGGGGATAGTACTCGCTTGCCTGGCCAAAATAGTAGACAACATCTCCAAGGTGGTAAAAATATGCAGGCCTGTCAGGTCCTTGCAGGTCTGACTCCATTGCCATTTCTACTATCTGCTGCGGTATTGGATACTTGACACCACCTGTATCTCCTGCAACATGAAAGAAAATCGAGTTTGAGTCATTGATTTTTTTAATGTCACCTGCAGAAATTATATCTTCAAGTCTTATATGATATGGCAGACTGCCTGTAGGATTTGGAAGGGGTTTGAACTTTTGATTTCCTAGTGCCTTGTGCTTTGTGATTGATTGCACTGTACCGGATCCTTGTACTGGACTCTGAGGCATATTAAGTATTTTACAAATTTTGTATTAAGTATATTGTTTGAATTGTACGTGTGGTGTAATGTTCTGTAACAATCTTCGTTTAAAATCTTGTGATGTCATGATACGCATGTCTTTTTTATCTTGGAACATAATGTACGGTGAAGACATGTTGTGCATCGTTCCGCCGCATCTTTTACGCGAAATAATAAATCGTGGAGATCCTGCAATGAAAAAATGGGCAATCAATACCATTACCTTGTCAGAGCAAACAAGGATGCAGCGGCAAGTTTTTGTCACCAATACTATCATGTCTGCTTCAGAGCAAAAACAGCGTCGCATCTATGATGCAAAAAACAAGAGCACACTTCCTGGAAAATTAGTACGAGCAGAAGACGATCCTTCCGTTGGCGACCCTGCAGTAAATGAGGCATATGATGGGGCGGGATGGACATATGACCTCTACAAGGATGTCTATGGAAGAAACTCTGTTGATGACAAGGGAATGACGCTTGACTCTACGGTACATTATAGTGAAAAATATGGCAACGCATTCTGGAATGGTAACCAGATGGTTTACGGTGACGGTGATGGAAAAATATTCAATAGATTCACAATTGCAATTGATGTCATAGGCCATGAGCTTACACATGGAGTGACTCAGTATACTGCAAAACTAGAATACCAAGACCAGTCAGGCGCACTAAATGAGCATATCTCAGACGTCTTTGGCTCGATTGTAAAGCAGTATTCGCTCAAGCAGAATACAAAGCAGGCAGACTGGCTAATTGGATATGGTCTTTTTATGCCTAAAATACATGGGATTGCACTGCGTTCCATGAAGGCGCCAGGCACTGCATATGACGATCCATTGATTGGAAAAGACCCCCAGCCTGGGACTATGCAAGACTATAATGACACCTCTGAGGACAATGGTGGAGTTCACATAAATTCTGGAATACCTAACAGAGCCTTTTACTTGATAGCAACCGACATTGGGGGATACTCGTGGGATAAGGCAGGCAAGATATGGTACAAGACACTTGACTTGCTAAATGCAAACTCTACCTTTGAGGACATGGCATCGTGCACATTTGAAGCTGCGGGAATTTTGTTTGGAAGCGCAGAACAAGAGTCTGTCAGAAAAGGTTGGGATGGCGTAGGAATTACGGTAAAGAAATAATTGCCAAGAGCGCGTATGTATGTATGATGAAGGTACACTTTGAACGCTCAGGTGGGTTTGCAGGAATTAGCACTTCTGTTTCACTTGACACTGACAACATGCCGCAAGACGAGTCTGCACGACTTCATCAAATGTGTGATAACATGAATTTCTTTAATCTGCCTTCCAAGTTAGATGTCAAAAGTGGTGCTGCAGATCTTTTTCGATATAAAATTACAATAGAATCAAAAGATGGAAAACACACTGTAGAGACAACTGATCTGTCCATGACACCTGAATTTGAAAACTTTGTAAACTACTTATCTGACAAGGTAAGAAAGCAATAAAATGTTTTTTTTAAAATATGTGGTGATTTGTTGTCGGTGTGGTATGATAAGAAACTTGTTTATTATAATTGCCATAAATGGTTCTAGAACAATTTTACAATAACTAGACTAGCAAGTGCAATTACAAATAATGTTGATGAAAATTTTGCATAATGATATCATTCAGCGATTGGGAGTGTTCATTATGTTGGTATTTCTTTTCATGCATCCAAACACTAGTAATGCAATATCTCAAGATGACAACCCGTGCATGATGCCAACATTGCAAGACTATGCAAGCTCACTTATGATGCCAAGCCAGACAAATGATACACTACAAAATAATGTTGTACCCGAAGTTCAAAACAACCAAGCCCAAGTTGTCTTACCTGTACAGCAAGACAAGGTCATATCAATAGAAATAATGTTGCATCCAAGACATCAAGAACAATTTGTGCGGTGTCTTGATTCGATAAATGACCCTACATCTACAAATTATAGGCACTTTTTGAACTCCACTACGATAATGCCATATCTTCCAACCTCTAGCCAGAGGATTTCCATTACATCCTATCTAACATCACATGGATTCAAGGTGGAAAACTCGTCATCATCACTGATGCTCAAAATGTCTGCGCCAACAAGCATTGTTGAAAATACATTTGGTGTAAAGATGAAGATCTATCATCTACTTGTACACGATGGACTTGGTAATGATAATGTACAAAAATTTGTGAGAAGTCATAGATATGGGGGATTTTTTTATGCGTCAGACTCTAGACCGCATCTTCCTTCAAACTTTGCAGTGTTTGTTGATTCCATCCAGGGACTGGATAACTATACTCAGGTCCGGCCACTAGAATCTCCATGCACTGGTCCATACTGTCCTCAGGCAATTCAAAATGGATATTCTCTTTTGCCATTATATTCTGCAGGTTTTAATGGTACAGGACAAAGTGTTGCACTGGTAGACTGTCCAGGTGATCCAAAACCGCAAGATGCGCTTGATACATTTGATACACAATATGGATTAAAACACACAACACTCAAAGTTGTCTATCCTGGAAGCATGCCGTCATCATATGATCCTGGTTGGGCATCAGAGACAATGATGGATGTTGAAGCAGTTCATACAGTAGCACCTGGGGCAACAATTGTCTTGGTGTATGTTGACTGTAGTACAGGCGGCCTGGTGCAAGGAATTGACTATGTTGCAACAAACCATCTTGCAACCATTGTATCTAACAGCTGGGGATTTGTATGCAACAGTGGACCATGCTCTGATTCGCAACTTTCCTCGTCACTGGTTTCATCAACACATGATAGTCTTGCACTTGATGCAGCACGAGGCCTGACAATACTTTTTGCAAGTGGTGATGAGGGCGCAGCGCCTGATGGCAGTATGCTTGGTACTGGTTTCCCTGCATCAGATCCTAATGTTTTGGCTGTGGGTGCAACTGATCTTTCCCTGACAGGGTGCAGTAATTTTACCTGTATTGGATATGGTTCTGAATCAGGTGCGCAGATAAGCGGTGGGGGATACAGTAAATATTTTCAAGAACCAAAATGGCAGACTGCTGCATTGGGACCAAAAAGTGGAAGGGCGGTGCCAGATGTTTCTACGCTTGGGTATACTCCTGGTTTTTGGGTCTATTCTACAAACTCGGACAAGTGTGGTGCATCTTTTGCATCTAGTGGGTGGTTTGGCTGTGCAGGAACTAGCCTTTCTTCACCGTTATGGGCTGGATATCTTGCAATTGTGCAACAGGTGAGAGGTGGAATGCTGCTTGGAAATGTTGGCCCTGAATTGTATGCAGCGTACAATTCGTCGTCTTATCCTTGCTCGTTTCATGATGTAGCATCTGGGAGCAATGCGATGAATGGAAATCTTGGATACTCTGCAGGCCATGGGTGGGATCCTGTCACAGGGCTTGGGACTCCAATATCTGATAATCTGACCGCAAAATTGACTGGAGGTGTTGCATGCAAAAATAATATTCCGGAATTTGGCTCTCCAGTGATAATTACTTTGGCATCTGCAATAATTGGAGTGATAATTCTGGAAAGACGATTTTGGAAAAATATATTCTAAAACAGAATTTAATCTAGTTTGGTAAAAATTATGACAACAAAACTGCCATGTAATTTTTTTATTTATCTTTGTGCCACAAATTTGTAATTTCTAGGTTTATGATACTGTTGAAACATTACAGAACATAATTAGGAATCAATATTCTGTATGATTCATAGCCAAATTGTAAATAGTTTTGAAATGTGAATACAGTGAAAATGAATGACATCTATTGTACAGAATTCAACATATGTCATACAATTACACCCAATTTTTTTATCAACAAACGGGAGGAAATCTAAATGAAAATTTTAATTCTTGGTCTAGATGGATACATAGGATGGTCTCTTGCATTACATCAGCTGTCTCTTGGTAATGAGGTATGTGGCATAGATAACTTTTCTAGAAGAAAATCTGTTGAAGAGATAGGATCCTGGTCTGCAATACCAATACTGCCAATTGAAAAGAGAATGAATATACTACAAAAAGAATATGGCGATAAAATCACATTTCATGCAGGAGACCTTGTTGACTCTAACTTTACAAACGATGTGATTGGCAAGTTCAAGCCTGATGCAATAATTCATCTCGCTGAGCAGCCATCTGCACCGTACAGCATGATTGATCAATCACACACACTTTACACTCAATACAACAATGTCATGGGTACGCTAAATGTCATATATGCGATGAAAAATTATGTGCCAAAATCTCACTTGATAAAACTTGGGACAATGGGAGAATACGGTACCCCTGACTTGGAAATAGCGGAAGGATTCATGGAAGTAGAATTTAGAGGCAAAAAAGCAACAATACCATATCCAAGATTTGCTGGAAGCTGGTATCACTGGAGTAAGGTTCATGATAGCAATAATGTGGCATTTGCATGCAAGCTGTGGGGTCTGAGCTCTACTGATATTATGCAGGGCATTGTTTATGGAACTAGAACTGCTGAGATCACAGACCCAAACAAGCACACCAGGTTTGATTTTGACGAGATCTTTGGAACCGTAATAAATCGATACTGCGCACAAGCCGTGATAGGGCACCCTCTTACTGTCTATGGAAAGGGTGGGCAAACACGTGGCTTTCTTGCTCTTGAAGACTCGATACAATGCATGTCGATTCTAATAGAAAATCCGCCTGAGAAAGGTGAGTACAGGGTGATCAATCAATTTGATCAACAATATCAGGTAAGTGAGCTAGCAGAGCGAGTAAAAAGAATTGCAGATAAGAAAGGACTTGATGCTACCATACAACAACTTGAAAACCCACGTGTGGAAAAAGAAGAGCACTATTACAAGGCAGACCACGAACAACTAAAGAAACTGGGCTTTAGAGCAACTAGACACATTGATGATGAAATAGGTATCATGCTAGATGATCTTACAAGTCATGAAGACAGGATACGCACAAAGAAAGATCAAATGACAAAACAAGTAAAATGGCGTGATGGATCTTCCACAATAAAACAAAGAATCGTAAATCCGTTGATTCTACCTACTGACTAATTATGTGGAAACATTGGCTCACGGTTTTTCTACTCTTATCTGCAGTTCTTGTTTTTGATCTACAGCAAAATGTTTTTGCTCAAGTTAAAATGTATGCAGTGCCAACCCCAAACATTTTTTTCACAAATATTCATGTCGATGCAAATCCTATACCACACAAGCCTTTTACAGTTTACGCTGACATACAATCTCAGAGCATAAATTGGAGTGATCTAATTGTTTACATCACAGCGCCTGCTGGTGTGAGTGTAGTAAGCCCAACTGTCTCAAGTCTGACATTTACTTCACAAGGAAATACTGAAAGAGCATCTTGGACTTTGCTTGCAAGTGATACAGGTTCATACCCACTGACAATTACAGCACATTCTAACTTTCCATCAGATACTCAGACATTTGATATTACAGTAAATGTTGGCTCTCCACATAGCCTTGTTCTAAGTGGAATGTCTGTTCCGGGAAATCTTTTTGCAAATGACAATTTTAGTGCATCAATAACGCTGAAAAATTCTGGGACTGTTGCTGACACTAATGTGCTGACCCAGATCTTTGTACCATCAGGACTACAACTCTTAGATGATGTTACCCAGTCAGTCTCTTCACTTGGTCCTGGCCAAGAAGTGACTCTGAAATGGAAACTAAAAGCAGAAAGTGCCGGCTCACATGTTATTTCGTTCAACTATTCTTCCACAGATGCAGGCAAGAACTCTGCCTCAACTGGAGTCAATGTAGGAACAAAACCCATAGCCACTGGCGCCCTGTTGTCGGTTACAACTCATTCTACCACTTTGCAGCCAAATTCAATCAACCCGATAATCGTGGATATTGCAAACAATGGTGTACAAGATATACATAACCTGCAGATAGTTTCTGCATCTGGGGGAGGATACATCTCTTCTAACACTCCTCTGTGGATAGGAGACCTACCAAAAAATGACAAAAAAACACTTACACTTCAGATCAATACATCAAATGAAACACTGTCATTACAAATTCCGGTTCTGGTAAAATATGATTCTGGCGGAAACTCGTATGCTGAAACATACCAGACTGGATTACAGCTTGAGAATCATCCTGACTTTAAAATAAATGCGATAACAGTGAGTCCTCCACTATCTTATGCGGGAGATACCGCTGACAGGATTGATGTTCAAATATTCAATGCGGGAATGGAAGCAAACGATGTATATGCAACACTAAACCTTCCAAATGGAATATCCACTGCATGGGGTGGTGCAACCTCTGTATATTTTGGAAAGATTGATACGTTTCAAACTGTCACTGCATCATTTTTTGTTAATGTGAATAATGCAATATCGTCAGGAAATTACCCGCTTTTGTTGTCTGTAAAAACTGGCGAACAACAAACTCCTCTGAATGTGAACTTTATTGTTGCACCAAAAGCGCAATTTCAATTAATATCTCAAGATGATTCTCAATTATATCCTGGTGCAACAAATGTACCGTTTAAGGTTGAAATAAAAAATACCGGCACCATGACAGCTCAGACAATAACTACACAATTATTGTCTGGCAATTCTGTGCCTGGAGTAAAAAGCGATTCTATAACAAATGTTGGAAACATGGAAAACATTGGAACTATTCTGCCTGGACAAACTTTTGTGACAACCTTTCTGGTAAACCTAGATCCTCAATTTGTCGCAGGTGATCACTCTGCCAGCATTGAAATTAATTGGACCCAAAACTCCACAAGTACATCAAATGGGTTTGTGCAGACTGTTATGGTCCCGTATCATGTTGCAGCTGGTCCATCTTACATGCTATACTATGGTGCCATTCCTTGGACATATGTCATTTTTTTCACTGCCCTGACTGCAGGCTCTGTGGCCTTTCTTAGACTGCGAAAGAAAAAGATGGCCATGATTGAGCATGAATCGCTTCAGCTGGGAAAAAACCCGCCTGTGCATCTACACGTCCCTGAAATTGATGTAAAAGAAGACATTAGCGCCGAAAAGCACAATGGAAAATCTGATGCCCTGACGCAAATTGCAAAGGACAATTATGCTAATATCAAAAAGGACGGGGAAAAATAATATCTGCTATATTACAAGTGGCAAGGAAACTGGTATTTTATTTTCCTGCCAGGTTTATCATTGCATCCATATTTTTTTCATGCATCTTATTGGCAAATTCAGAATTTCTGCAAACCACAGAAAATAATATTGTCTCATCAATGCTCCAGTTTCTTAAAATTCCATCTTACGTAAATGATGCTATAAACATTGGAAGTTTCTACTCTCCGATTTTATTTTCACCTCCTTTACATGTGCAGATGATATTTGCCATTTTCTTTGCAGCACTTGCCGTGTCCACTTCAAGCAAATTTTGGATACGACTGAGAATTCTTGTATGTGGTGCATTGTGCATGACAAGTTTTCTTGCGCTAGAATTTCTCATCATCTCTATATCATATTGGCTTCATGTTGGGTCATACAATGAATACCTGTATGGAAGCTATGTCATCACATCTATGGTTGGGGCTTTTTTTATTGAAGCCTGTTTGTTTTCCAACATGACCTTGCCAAAGGGGGGGATGATAAAACCTATGATACGGAGAAGCTACATTGATGAATATCTCTATCTTTTTTTCATGCTGGTAGCATCCTCAATTTTGTTATACGCGCTTGTCACAATTTTACAGATTGATGCAAGCTCCCTTACATTTAGCTATCTTGTATTGAATATATCGATAATTTTTTCATTAAATAATTTTTTGGCATATTTTCTAATAGAAACCCAAGTGCCTGATTGGCTAAAGAAAAATAAATCACATGTTGTTGCAAATTATGATAATGTTCCAATCTCATTTTTGCTTCCTGCATACAACGAAGAAAAGACAATACGGCGATGTATAGAAAGCATAGATAGGGCAGCGTCAAACTATCGGGGTAAAACTGAGATAATTGTTGTAAATGATGGCTCTACAGATGACACCAGAAAAATTGCCTCAAAAGCAATACTGGACCTGAAAAACTGCAGTGGCAAAGTCTTCAACATTGCAAATTCTGGAAAGGGTTTTGCGTTAAGGTATGGCCTGGCAAGGCTGTCAGGAGACGTGGTATTTAGAATAGACACTGACTCTATCTTGGATGATAAAGCCATAGGGCCAGTAATGAGCCATTTTCGTGATCCTACAGTGGGTTCTGTATCTGGTGTGATTTTGCCACTTGAAGAAAAGAGCATCTGGCAAAAAATTACTCTGATTGATTTTATTTTCATGTACCTGTTTTACAAAAAACAGGAAGAACTGGTCGACTCTATAATGGTCCAGTCAGGGGCATTTTCTATATTCAGAATGGATGCCTTGCTAAAAGTAGGTGGGTGGTTGGATAATAGATTTGGAGAAGATGGAGAGATCACCTTCCGACTTGGAAGATATGGCTACAAAAATGAGATCGAGTCGCGTGCAATCTTGCTGACTGATCAACCCTCGGAATTTCACAGCCTCAGAGAACAACGTGTGAGGTGGAACATGGGGTACTACTATACTCGCTCAGCACACTTTGGATTGTTCAAAGAATTTCGAGGACCCAGGACAATCATGTATGCATTTAGCATGTATATGCATGGGATAGATTTTACATATGCAATATCACTGCCTTTTTTTATCTTGGGATTGATTTCAGAATATTTTGATCACACCGTACCAAAATCTGTCGTATTTGAAGATCTGTACAGAATAATCATAATTGATGTCTTGTTGTTTCTATTGCAACATGTGTTTCATTTGTATTACGTTTGTAAATTCAAGCGAGTTGATGTGGCTCCATACATTCCGTTTATGCGGTTGTACAGCATAATCAATCAAATGCTCTTTAGAACTGAGGCAATGGAAATTCTTCTCTCATGGTCCTCTAAATGGCAAGTTCACAACAAGGAATCATTTCATGCCCTAAGAAAATCGCTCAAGGCAAGCATGATGAAATGATGCAGGTATCATGTGGTAGAAAAAATACAATTGCTTTTTTCTTGTTGGGACTTGTTTTATCAACAATTTTTCAAGCAAACATTCCTTTATCGCATGCTGAATCTGCAATACCTTCTCCGTTAAAACAAGTAGCACGTGGATCTCATGTCCTTGATGTGAAATGCGCAAATGACATGGTATTGATCTTAAAGGCAGAGACTGCAATGCCTTTTTGTGTACACAAATCAAGTGTGGCACCGTTGATTGCACGAGGATGGGCAATCATGACAACTGATTTGACTGAAAACCTGGTACTGTCAAATAAATCACATGGAAATTTCTCCAAAGTGGCTTACACTCCACGAGACTATCATCTGTCGTTTCTTGTATCTTCTGCCAGCCCTCAATATGATAACACACTGGCTGTATTTGCAAAATACCTGAAGCCAGGAGACAGTTTACTCGTTGAGGGATATGAAAATTCCGAGTCTGCAATAAAGCAAAAAATGCAGAAAATCAGATCAATGGTGCTACCCGGTGTAAACGTAAAACCAATTAGAATTTACAACAGCATTGGCAATCTGACAAACAAGGTTCCTGACTTGGCTCCAGGTTTTAGCTATATTGGCTATGATTATGAGCAAGGAACCGGGTTTTCTCCGGAATTTACTACAAATGTGACAAAATCAGTGGCATACTTTGATCAGGCTAGGGATGCAGTGTTCAAGTATAATCTAAAGACTGGCGGAAATGCATCCTTGATACTCATGCCTCCATTTGGTCAGCTTGGCAAGTCTCAATGGAATTGGGGACTGGCAGGTATGCATGCTGGTATCATCAGTGTACAGTTTCAGGCATTTATGAAAGACGACAATTTCTTAAATTATGTGCTGGATACAATTGCCCAGATAAAACAAGAGTCCATGTCCACAAAGGTGATGGTTCAGCTCTCGCTTGTACCAACAAGAGGCACTCCGCAAGACAATCTGTATGCAATAAACATGCTCCACCGTCTTCCAATAAACTCATTTCTTGTGTTTTATCATCCGTATCAGACATCAGAACTTGAAAAATTTCTGAGCATTGTACCAGACCAGTGATGTGATGTAATTTGTACTAGAATAATTATTGTTTTGTTATATAACAATCAGACAAAATTGTTATAAGAAAAAATTTCCAATGAATTATACCATGGCAGACATTGATGTTCTAGTAAAAGATCTCAATGACCTTATTTCACATGTACTGAGTGCCTCTGCAAAAAATCCCAGTACGAATGCAGTCTTTTCGCCATCTCTGATAAATGTCTCATTTAATGTAAGGTCTCATCCATTAGATGATGAAATCTCAAGTAAGGCTCAGGAAAAATATCTCTACAATGAGAGAAAAGACCCTCTAATAGATGTCATCGAAACTCCAAAACAAATACGCGTGATTGCTACGCTGCCTGGAATAAAAAACGAAGATGTTTGGTTTGATGTAAAACATGGTATTTTGACTGTAGAAATAATACAATATGGGCAGATATTGAAAAAACAGATTTTATGTGATACCAAACCTGGACAGATTATAATTAAATCTTCCAAGGTGAACAATTCTGTACTGGAAATCATATTTGACAAGAACTAAACTGTCACGAAGTATTGTAATTTCGTACTGGATTGATATCATAGAACAATCAGGCAAATTACTTTAATGAATCAAAATTAATTCTAATGCATGACACTTGTAAAGGCCAACAACTCTGAAAAGACTGAAATTCTTTTTGGGCAACACGATGTACTGGAAAGATGGAAGCAGTGTGCCTTTAACACTAGAAATGAAATTAACATTTATGCAGATTCAAGCGGCTCACTTGAAACACTTGGATTCAAAAATTATTTGGAGATAATACGATCACTCAAAGAAAAAGGCGTACGGATTAGATATATCACAGAAATAACAGAATCAAATCTACAGTTCTGCAAGCTTCTCATGAATATCATACCAGAGTTTCACCACCTTGATGGAATCAAGGGAGCATTTGGTGTGACAGATGACGAGTTTTTGGCAACAGCTACTCTGCAGGCGATAAAACCAATCTCGCATGCAATCTACAGCAGTGCAAAACAGCTAGTAGAGGTGCAAAGGCACATCTTTGAAACACTGTGGAACAGGTCTGTTCTTGCAGAACGCAAGTTAAAGGAGATTGAGGATGGAACAGAGCCCGAATTCTTTGAAGTGATAAACGACCAGCAACGCTCAACTGAAATCATAACAAACCTTGCTGGCATGATAAACGTAGAGGCATTGGTCTTGCTGCCACTCAGCAAGTCAATGGTGAGGCTGTACAAGCTTGGTATACTACGACATCTTGCCGAGTCGTCTAAGCGGTCTAAAATTAGAATCATCTGTCCAATTGACACTGAAAATGAGGGAATTGTCCAGTTTCTGCGTACTCAATCCAGTATCAGTGTACTTGATGGGCCAAAGGGATCAATTGGTCTATTGATAATTGACAATTCTAAATTTTTCATCTCAGAGGTACATGAGGAGACAGGGAAGGAGTTTTCAAAGACTTTGGGCTATGGGCTCTACTCTAACAGCATTGCAGTAATCCAGTCAATTAGATTATTCTTTGAATTACTGTGGAAGTCAGACGAGCTAAACGAGAGACTAAAGGACCATGAAAGGCTGCAGGCTGAATTTATCAATATAGCAAGCCATGAAATAAAAACTCCGATACAAGCACTTCTTACATATTCTGAACTGCTGCAATCCGAGCCTGCAAAAAACGAGTCCTATGTTGATGCAATACAGAGAAACGCATTACGACTCAAATTATTGTCAAACAACTTGCTTGACTTGTCCAAAATCCAAAACAAGACACTTGTAATTCGCAAGGACCGGTTTGACTTGACTGAACTGATATCATTTATGGTCGAAGACTTTCGAAATCAAATCAAGAGTAACCAATCGTACTTGTTTGTTGAGTTGTTGTTTACACGACACGATAAAATATTTGTAGATGCCGACAAGGATAAAATTGCGCAGATAATTTCTAATCTGGTTCACAATGCACTCAAGTTCACTGAAAGGGGCACGATACTGATATCATTGAAAAAAGGACAAGATGAAGTGACTGTATCTGTAAAAGACACTGGTTCTGGAATTGAACCAAATATGATGCCAAATTTATTTACAAAGTTTACAACAAGACATCACAGTGGCACAGGTGTCGGGCTGTATATCTCAAAAAACATTGTAGAGGCCCATGGGGGAAAGATCTGGGGTAAGAATAATTCTCATGGCAAGGGAGCTATGTTTGCATTCACGCTACCCACTACAATCTAGTGCTCTACTGCCTATTTTCTACAACAAGCAGCGTGTTTTGGTCCTTCCATGATATCTTGTCCAAGTCATCGTAATGGTTTAGTATATTTTGTACAAACTTGTGCAATGACTCTTTGAATTCTTGTTTTCTGTAAAACTTGAAGGTGGAATAGTGGTGGTTTTTTACCTGCTCTACTAGCTTTTCCAAGGGGTATACACGATTGTGCTCAAAGAACTTGACTGAATTTATGTTCAAGTTTGGGTCTTTTTCAAATGCTGCTTTTAGCTCGTCTAGCTCGTAAAGCCTGTCTTCTTTTTTGTTAAATGATGGAAAGTGCATTCCCCAGATGGTTTTTGCGTTCTGGTCACGCAGTCTGGTGTATACAAACAGCTTGCCATTGTTTTTTAATACTCTTGAAGATTCTTTTAGAAAATCTGAGAGCGAAAAGTGGTGTATTGCATTAAATGACATTGCACAGTCAAGCGAATCTGTCTTCAGAGGTATCTTGTGCGAGTCGCTTCGTATTGGAGTAAAGTTTGTTATCCTGTTTTTTACAAAATGGTTCTTCAGATGCCTTAACATCTCCCTGTTGTTGTCAAGGCAGAACAAGTGACACTTTTCTCCTAAATGCTGGACAAACTTGACGCTATACCTTCCTGCACCACATCCAATGTCTGCTGCATGTATGCTTGGAAGGTCTTGTAGTTTATTTGTGATAAATAACATTGGTCCAAGGTCTGTTGTTCTCAGATTGCAATATTGTGGAGCAATGTGGAGAAAATGATCATGCATTTTATCAAGAACAGAATTTTTCTTGCCTGATTTTGGTTCCATTTGGTATGTGAGATTTTATAATTTTAAAGTGTTGCCCAAAAGAAATAAAAATCATGAAAATTTGGAAAATAAAATTTTGTTTGAAAATAAAACCATTTTTTATGGAAAAATTTTGTAATAGATAATTTTTATTGATATGATTTTTTCAAAAGATTATTGATGTGAAAATTCATGTATTTATTTGAACTTTTGGCAGAAACGGCATTACGACTGGACTCTACTATCAAATTTACAAAAAACCTTAAAAGTAATATCTACTCTGCAAGATTAGGCTATGACATTAGCCTTGGAAGACTCCTAAACCGCTCCTAGAAAGGGGCTGATAATGTCTACCTAATGGAAATTAATGGGTAGACAAATGAACACAAAAACAAAAATTGGACAGACCGATTTAATGGTAAAACAAGCTTTACCAAGTATCCTATCTATGGACCGTGAGAGATGATAATACCAATGAAGGGAATTGAGATTATATTGTTGGCAATAGGTGGTCTTGCTGGTGTCTTTTTGAGATATTTTATGACGCGGTCCACATTGTTGCTTGGTGCACTTCCTGTAAACATCTTGGTTGTAAACATACTTGGCAGTTTCATACTTGGCTCATTTGCAATGCTTTCGCTGCAGTGGCATCTTGATGGAAAATATGCATTGCTTGTGGCACTTGGATTCTGTGGTGGTCTTACTACAATGTCGTCATTTGCCTTGGAATCGGTTGGTTATGTTGTTGGTGAAAACCTCGCTGCTGCTCCCGTTCGTTTCTATTTTTCATTTTTCACTTTCCATTTATTAATCTAAAATTGCTATCACCACCATCATCAATG
>JAJSDS010000249.1 GCA_028580875.1 Nitrosotalea sp. | reverse complement strand
GTCATTTTTGGCATGGTTTGAGTTGCGCATGATAAACTCATCAGTTCAGGTAAGCCACATCCATGAAGATGATAATTTTCATAAATATGTAATGAAACACGAACTTGGAAAAAACTGGTCTTTGTATCACAAAACAATTCTTGAATTGATATTTGAGGAAGTATTCAATAAAAAAATCGATGTAAAAATTGACAAAACTATGATTTCATTTGAATTTTCTGAGTAATGGATCTGTAATATAATAAACACATACAAAAGTATGAATAAATTTTAAACTAAAAACCATCTTGATGCAAATTGCTTATTTTTCAATAACATGTTAATTTTCTACATTGTTCTAATAACAGGAACTTTACTAATCATAGCAACTGGACAAAACAAGAATATTGTTAATTACATTTTTGTTAAAGCATTTTAGTTGTATTACAGTGTATACTAACTAGGCTTTATGTCAAATTGTGTGTAACATATTGTTGAGCCTACCAACATCAAGCCATGCCTATGGCATAGGATTGATTGCAGTGATAGTGGGAGTTGCAATAGGGATATCATACTATCAGCTTTATTTCATACCAGAATTAAATGCAAAACCAATAATTCCAGAAAAAATTTTACATCCTGGAGATACTACAACTATAATCATTGTGCCCGGAGCTGAAAATAATGATCAGGCGCAAAATTTCGTACCAAAGAAAGTTGAGATTCAGCTTGGAGTAAACAATCTAGTTATTTGGAAAAACACTGGAGAGACTGCCCACACTGTTACTCCGGATGAACCATATAAAGACGGATATAGTGGAAATTTTGGCTCTCCAGGAGTCATAAAACCGGGCAATTCATACCAATTTCTATTTACTCAAGAGGCAAAAATAAAGTATCATTGTGAACCGCATCCATGGATGACTGGGGAAATTGATGTGGTACACGGAGCATTGACTTCTTGACTATTGTCGTCCTTTGAAAATTGTTACAATTCATAAATGAACAGCTCATGCCAAATTTAATGGCATAACTAGGAAATTTTGGTAGCTGCATAATGCTGATCTACAGATACAATGAGGAATCAAATACTAAAAATCCCACATCGTGTTAAAATTGGATCACATCATGATTAGTTTGGAATGTATTGCAGTGTATACTTGTCAACTTAATTATTTTACTGTAAATAAGACATCATGCAGACTTTATCGCCATTAAGAGCCAAAGTTGATACCTGGGAAGAACAAATTCTTCGGGTTTTATTGGACAAACACTGTCTTTCGATTCTACACATAACAAAAGAAAATGCAATGACCGCTTCAATGATTTGTTCATGTTGTAATATTTCTATGAGTGTAGCATACCGGAAACTAAAGTTACTTAAAAAACTTAATCTTCTACGTTCTACATACACCATACAATCTGATGGTAAAAAATTAATGTTATTTCAAAGTAAAATTATTAAAATTAACATAGTGTTGTGTGAAAATCAATTACGGATTCATACAAATTTTGTACCGCTTGAACCATGATACATGTCATCTTACATAATACTTGAATCATTGTGCGATTCCATTCTAAAACTGAACAAAAGCATCCAATCTGTTGCAGTTATCAACAATCATGGAAGAGTAATGGAAAAAATTTCAAGGGCCAAGTTTACTCAAAAATTTCCTGATCATTTGAATGAACTCTTCTGCATGAGCTGTGTTCTACAGATTTCTATGGGAAAAGATTTTGATGAAAATTATGGTTCTATTAATTATTACATATCGGAAAGGTCAAATCTTACAATCATTACATTTCCATTAGATGAAAATGTTA
>JAJSDS010000248.1 GCA_028580875.1 Nitrosotalea sp. | reverse complement strand
GTTTGAAAGATCAGGTTTTTTGCTTCCCAAAAATCCTAGATTGAAAGCATCTTCAGCAGACTTGGAAACAGATGATTTTACTGGGTCATATGTTATATCCATTCTTGAAAAGGCCTCAAAGATGACATCGTTTGGAATTGTTTTTCCAGTTAGTTTTTGTAATTGAGTATTGAAAACTTTGATTGATTCATCTTTGTTATTGTTTATCCAGACTGTTTCTTTGACATGGGCTTCCAATAATTTTTGTATAACATCCGGATGGCTTTGCAGATAGTCAGATCTTGCAACTATTAGTGCTGTTGTAAACTTGCCGTTTGGCCAGAGATCTCTCTCATCAAGGAAGATTTTGCCATTAGATTGCTTGACAAGTATTGTCCCCCAAGGTTCTGGCACCCAAGCACCGTCAATGTCTTTTTTGGACATCATTGTAACTATATCAGAAGACGTAGCTGGAAGTATTGTGACATTTCCTCCATTTTCTGAAGTTTTGTACCCATTTTTCAATAGATAAGATCGTAATGCAACGTCTTGTGTATTACCAAGTTGTGGTGACGCAAATTTTTTTCCTGCAAAGTCATGTACTGTATTTATTCCAGAATCATTTCTTACTACAAAAATTGCTCCACCACTTGATACACCTGCTATTATTTTGAGCCCTTGACCATCACTTTTGAGATATCCATTGATTGCAGGATTTGGACCAACGTATGCAACATCAATTCTATTTGCAAATAGTGCTTCTATTGCAGCAGGTCCCGCATTGAATACTTGAGAGTCTAACTTGACATCTCCAAGTTTATTTTGAAAGTCACCATTGCCTACACCTATCACAGCTTGAGCGTGGTTTATGTTTGGAAAATATCCAATTCTTAGAACATCATTTTTAGTTTCAGACAAAGATTTAGACTGAATGATAAAAGAAGTAGATGTAAGACTGAGTACAATCACAATACCAATTATTGCACTTGCAATTCCAAGTTTTATTCCAGCCTTGTTGTATACCATAGAACTCACCTGTGATTATCTAGGCCCCATTTTTTTCTGATCTTATCTTCTAATTTGTGTAAGATGAATCGATCTACTAGCAAGCCAATTGTAAATATGGTTATCATACTTGCAATGACCTGACTCATATCAAGAAATTCACGTCCAACAGATAGAATATGTCCTAGTCCTACAATAGACATTAAAATTTCTGCACCAATTATGGCGTGCCATGCAAACGACCATGCTTGCCTTAGACCAATTATCAGAGAAGGCGTAGCTGCGGGAATTGTAACATGTCTGAATAATGAAAATCCATGTGCTCCCATATTTCTTGCAGCATCAACATAGATTGGAGGTATATTTCGAATACTGCTGTATGTTGAGATCATAATTGAAAAAATCGAACTCATTATTACAACAAACATTATTCCAAATTCATCAAATCCAATCAATAGTATAGAAAACGGCACCCATGCAATGCTGGGAAATGACAACAGTCCTGCAGAAAATGAGTTTAGTGTCTTTCCAAAACCTTTGAATTTTATCATTATAAATCCAATCAAGGTTCCAAGAGTAAGAGAGATTGCAAAAGCACCAATCAGTCTTGCAAGTGTTATACCAATGCTTTTCTCCAATGAACCATTTAGTATAATTTTTGCAAATGTTTCTGCAACCATTGCAGGTGAGGGCAGAGATATTTTAGGCCAGATTCCAAGCATGAATACAATCTGCCACACTCCAATGAATGTGGCTATAAGCAATGCAGCATTTGCAGCATCTTCAATATTGCCACGAGATTTTTTCACATGAGTGTCAGTCATGGAATCTCATCC
>JAJSDS010000247.1 GCA_028580875.1 Nitrosotalea sp. | reverse complement strand
GCTAGAATTTGAGCCAGTCCAAGCCCCCAATTTTGATGATTATTTCATATCTCTTGAGAAGATAATAGGGCAGTATGAAGAACTGATAATGAACAAAATAAAGGCCACAGGATATGGCTCCTTTAAGAATATAGTAGCAGAACTTGAGTTAATAGATGTAATCAGGTGTTTCTTTGCCATTCTCTTTTTGGCAAGAGACATGAAAGTAGATCTTGAACAGACAGAAGATGACATAGTTGTATCACTGATAAAATAGAAATTTACAACCAGATCAACAGTAAGTATGAATTTCATTTAAGTATGCTACAACCCAACTTGGTGTTGTAAATGGGAAAGATAGAAGATGACGATGCCATGGCAAGGCTAGAGGCCGCTTTATATTCAGCAGGAAGACCGCTTACAATCGAAGAATTGATCAAGGCATCAGGAACAGAATCTAGAACCAAGACCTTGGCCCTTATGACAAACCTTGTCAAAAAGACAAAAACAGTATTCAAGGCAATAGAGGTTGCAAGTTTGCCAGATGGTTCATATGTATTTCAGCTAAAACCAGAGTTTAACACAGTGATCAGAAAGTATGCATCAAAGCCACTTTTGCCTACTGCCACATTAAAGACATTGTCGTATATTGCATACATGCAACCGGTTTCATCAAAAAGACTAGTCGAGGTTAGAGGATCTGGAGTATACATGCATCTCAAACTATTACAGCAGCTAGACTATATCGAACACCAAAATGTTGGAAGATTAAAGATTTACAATACCACAGAAAAATTCCAGAAATATTTTGGCATACAAGGAGACAAGGATCTTCTCAAGCAGAAACTCTTCACAAAAGTAAGAAATCCAAGTCAGGCCACAATTCAGCAACCCCAGATTACTGCAGAACCTTTAACCCAGTCAAGTCAATAATACACCAAAAATAGTGCGTTCATCTGTAAATGGTATAAATTAGAGTTACTTTATCGAATCAACATGAAGAAATCTGTGGAAAATCTTGCAACAAGTAAGATTACAGGCGGTAGAAGATACCCACTCAGATCAAGACGAAAATATGAAATTGACAGATATTCAGTAGAAGCAATCCCAGGGGAACAGATAACCATAACACGCAAGACCCGAGGAGGAAATCATAAAACATCACTCAAGACCACAGATGTTGTCAACTTGACAGTTCCAGGTTCTAAAGTTAAAAAATTAAAAATTCTCAAAGTATTGAAAAACCCGTCAAACAAGGACTATGAAAGACGTGGAGTGATTTCAAAAGGAGCAATCCTAGAAACTGAAGCAGGTCAATGCAGAGTAATTTCTAGACCCGGTCAAGACGGCGTAGTAAATGCAATCTTGATAAAGTGATAAGATGAAGGATTACGAACATATCGTAATCTGGCTTGATTATTTCAACAAAACTATTCCAAAGAAGATGGGTAGAAGAGTTTCTCGTGAAAAGAGTGTTTTCGATCCATCACTGAATGAGTTGATTGCGGCTGCCAAGGCTGCAGGGTTAGAACCAACCGAGACAAATGATCAAGTAAGATTTCCAAGAAGACCGTATGTCAGGTCAGGATACATTACATTGCCAAAGGCCCAGCCAAAATCCAAAATTATTTCTGCAATTTCTGAAAAACTAGTTTCAAAAAGGGCCAAACAGTCAAAGTAAATATCGTTGATAGCTTGCAGCTAAAGTAATTTTGACAGAACTCTATTGATAACAGTATTTCGTTGAGAACTCAATTGCAGGAGGTAGGCGAAGTATTGCATCTAGCGAGTAGCGGTAGAGTCATCATTAGACTCACAAAACATCTAAGAGACAACCAGATAGTAGTAGACAGTTCTGGAGTCAAAGTC
>JAJSDS010000246.1 GCA_028580875.1 Nitrosotalea sp. | reverse complement strand
AAACGTCTTACCACTGCCTGTTACACCAAGTAGTGTCTGAATCTTCTTTTTTTGTATCCCTTGGATTAGCTGCTCTATTGCTTGTTGCTGGTCGCCTATGGGCGCAAATTCAGAAACTAGCTCAAAGCTTGGATTTTCTAGCAAGTAACACAAAATAGGTCTGTTTCAAATTTAAAGCAAATGGTAATTATGATATCTTTACCAGCTTGGCTCTTCTGAAACCTGTAGACCATCTTTTGTTTTTGTGATGCCCATCATCTTTACGGTATTGTTTGCAGTAGGGCTGTTGCGCTCTAGTATTTTTTTTGCAATCTCCAATCTTGTCTTTTTGTCAAAATGCTGTCCGATCTTGTATTTGCCCCTCATTGTAACTGGGGCGACCTTGATTATTGCAACCTCTTTTACCACTTCCATGTCTGGTGACATTTTTTCATACCCTCCCTCTGGCTGGTATTTTTTCATCAGTTCATTTAGTGCCAACGTCTTTTCTTTTGGATCTGAGACCAAGATTGCTTTTCCCTTGATTACAACGCTGATATACAAAGTGTCTGCCTGTGATGCATCCGTTGGAGATGAAAAATATGATGGCAAAAATTCAAGACTCTGGTCTACCTCAAAACCAACTTTTGGGTTCTTTGTGATGTTTTCTAATTTTTCTCCTCTTGGATGTGAGTGCATGTAGATTGCATCGTTTGCATAAACAAAATTCATTGGTATTATCTGTGGAAATCCGTCTTTGTCTATACTGCACACTCTTCCAGTCTCTTGCTGGTTGAGAAATTCAATTATCTTCTCTTTTGACTTGATCTCAAGTCTTCCAAGTAATTGCATAAAACTTGGTTATCATGGATGATATTTCTGCGTATGGTTTAATAGATAAATGCAAGTGTCACTAACACAAGGTATGCAAAAGGGCTCTAATCTGATTGAAACTACGATAGGCCTGATAGTGGGCTCTGTAATCGGGTTTGCAAGCTATGTGTACACTTTGTTTGGCTATACAATTCCTTCGTTTTTTGCAGTATATTTCAAAGAGATTGGTGCCGCACTAATTATGATGGCAGTTTTTGTGTTTGCAGTTGCCTGGTTGATGAAGGCCAAGCCGCACAGAAAACCGCAAAAATACCAAGTCAAGGTCTATGATGTGTGCGGAGTGGAAACTCAGATTGACGGAATGAGAACCGAATTTAAGACACATGACGTTGCATGGAGCTTTATGAAAGAGTACAAGAAATCTTATCCGCTCTTTAACTTTGCATTGGTATCTGATCTACCAAATTCTGAGAAACTAACAATATTTCGCTATCTTTAACGAAAAAAACTGTTAATATTCAAGATCCTAATGTGATGTTTTCAGTTTTTAATTATTATCTCCAAATTAATCTGGCTGGGCAATTCTATACTAGTTGTGCTCAGAAATAGCCTATTTTTGAACAGATCTTGCCCAAATCTTTTCTATGGATGACACTCATGTTAGTTCTTAGAACAATTGTCTTTCAAAGTTCAATCTTGTCTTGGCAGATTCGTTCACAAAATTTCTTCGTTATGATCTATGATCGCTTGATGGCGCGTTTGACGGATTCTCGATTCTTTAGCAGGTAGCATGTAGAACTGTTGGTTTTAAAGTTCACTTTTGCTATGCTGCTTGTAACTAATCTGACAATCTTAGCTGGATGGGTTTCTACATCAAACCATTGCCATCCTAGGTATTGCTTGTTGGACAGGTTTTCCTCTTCTTTTTGTACAGCTAGCTGAAGTGTCTTTAGGTATTCGGGCTTTTGAGAGAGTAACTGCACTGTGTTGTTAAAGTCCTGCATGTGTACATATGTATACATATACATACACATATACCTTT
>JAJSDS010000245.1 GCA_028580875.1 Nitrosotalea sp. | reverse complement strand
CAAAGACATACTCTGACGAGGTCGAAGATGTCGATGCAAATGCATTTGGAATCATAGTAGGCTGCATCTATTCTGGTTTTCTCCAGGCATACCAGAACCAAAAGGAGACTCCAAAATTAGAAGACACTCAAGAATTTGCACAGATGATCAAAATCAGGGCAGCCCAGATAAAGCGCGGCATACTTGATGCCAAGGTCTAGTCCACTACATGAAAAAAATAATCTTGTGTATAATATTATCAGTTCTAGTTTCTAGCGTAATTTTTGGCATATCACCAGCATTTGCTGAAGACCAGTTTCTTTTGATGCCAATCAGGGTCCAGCACGGTCCCACAATTTGCGCAATTGAACCACAATCAGATGTAAAATTTCCAACCCTTGGAAAACAATTGCTTGATGAAACAGAATATGCAGTAATTGACTGGAAGACAAAACTAAACGAGGGCCTTGGAAGACACCCTGTTTGGAACATTTCATTGATTGAGGTTCCTCTAGGACAACAAAATGGATTTAACTATACACAATGTGACATTACAATCCATTACTTGCCACAGCCGCAAGAGAACCCAAATGGATTTATTGCAACAGGAGTCACGATTCCAAACTTTGAGACAGGCAAGACAAATATCGAAATTTACTATCTTGACATCCAATCAAACTGGGTCAAGACAGAATGGACTGAAAACGGACAGGGGTACTACTCATACATTGACAAACCATACTATACCGGATTTGTTGCCACAAGCACGCAGCTTGGCTCTACAATCAGGCATGAGATAGGGCACTCGTTTGGGCTCGGACACTATATCGTGCCATATGACAGGCTGCACAACATCATAAACGGATTAGAAGACATGCCATCAATCATGATAGATACAGTTACAGTTCTTGGTGTAAAGCATTATGATATCACATCGCTTGACATTGCCCAAGTAAAATCAATTTACGGAAGCGGCGGGTTTGACAACCAGGCAAAACAGACATCAGGATACCAGCGAGTCTACGAGCTGAGTTCAAGTAAATCATCATACATGCCAGGCGAAAAAATAACACTAGACCTTAACACAAATACATTTGGCGAAAGATCATTTGTAGAAATTCTTGTGATTAGTTCCAATGATACCATGATAGAAAATATTGTGGCCTACAAGACAAACTCTACAATTTACTTGGATGGAAATTATCAAAATGGAAAATATCTGGCAGAGTTGATAAATCCATTAACAGGAGATTTTGATTTTACAAGTTTTACCATAGGAACTCAAAATCAAGTGCAGGATATAGTTCCGACGAACCAGAGTCCAGATATTCCATCATGGGTAAAAGACAGTTCTAGACAGTGGGCAAGCAGTGAAATATCAAATGACGAGTTTGCCAAGGGATTACAATATCTTATCAGCAATAAGATAATCTCACAGAGCCAAGTTAGTCACTTGAATCACATTCCAAACTGGGTCAAAACCAATGCAGGACTGTGGGCATCAGGACAGATCTCAGACCAAGAGTTTCTCAGAGGAATCCAATATCTGACAGACAGCAAGATAATTTCAGTTCAATAATAGAAACCCCAGACACAAAACGATGGCAAGGTTTTGTGAAAAGTTAAATTGCAACATTTTCAACGATACTCAGATGTCAGAGCTAGTACAGTATCAAATCCAGCAGCTAGTAGACAATGGTCAGACGGTACAGTTGACACTTGCAGAAGATGTCCAGACAGAACCAGTATCACAAAAGCAACTCATGCTTGATGCAATAAACAAAAAACTAGACCCTGAACTCAGAGACCAGATTGCACCATTTATTGAGGCAATACTGCAGGCCCAGCCAACAATTGCAATCAAAAGTTATGCCCAGACATC
>JAJSDS010000244.1 GCA_028580875.1 Nitrosotalea sp. | reverse complement strand
TAATGGGCTGGTAGTTCAGCGGTAGAATACTCGCCTTGCACGCGAGGGGTCAGGGGTTCAAATCCCCTCCAGTCCACCTACTATACAGTTCGAAACCCCTTAAAACCAATAGAAATTTTGCCAGTATGCAAAAATGTACAAGACTCCTTGAAGATGCAGACGTTAGGAGATGGTACGAGAACCTTTGCAGGGGAAGCAAGCTAACTGCAAGCGTAAGACTGCGAAGATTGAACCTTTTCTGTATCCAATATAACATATCTCCAAAGGAACTTGTATCAATTGGAAAAGAGGATGCAAGAAAACTTGAAGATCTCCTGCATGATCATGTATCATACCTTGAATCAAAACAATATGCTCCAAGCTACATTGACGACATACTAAAGGCAATCAAGTCATGGCTTTTCTACAACTACATCGAACTGAGACGAAAAATAAAGATAGCAAATTCTGACATTGCAGTCACACTACAAAATGAAAAGATACCATCAAAACAGGAGCTTAAAGATATCCTAAATGCTGCAACAAGAAGAGGCAGAGCAAGCATCAGCCTCATGGCATTTGCAGGACTGAGGCCACAGGTGCTTGGAAAAGACGATGGCTCTGACGCATTGAGGATATCAGATATTTCAGATCTTGTAATGGAAAGAAACGAGATACATTTCAAAAGAATCCCTGCAATGATTCTAGTCAGGCCATCGCTTAGCAAGGCAAGACACAAGTACATCACTTTTCTTACAGACCAGGGGTGCCAGTATCTTCTTGGATATCTCAGGGCTCGCATTACCGACGGCGAATCTCTTGCAAGCGATTCTCCTGTCATATCAGTAAGCAGGGGATATGACCAGAAAGGAAATAGAACAAGCAATCCAATTCTTACAACTAAAGCAATCACGGCAGAGATAAGAAAAGCAATCTGGTCTGTAAAGAAGGCAAGACCGTATGTTCTACGATCGTACTTTGACACGCAGCTGCTCTTGGCAGAAAGTCACGGAAAAATTGCACATGCATACAGGCAGTTCTTTATGGGTCACAAGGGCGACATGGAGGCAAGATATACCACAAACAAGGGAAGACTATCAGATGAAATGATTGAAGACATGAGGCGAGCTTTCCAGCAAAGCGAGCAGTTTGTATCCACAGAAGAAATCCGGGAAAAAGACAAAAAAGAATTCTTGCTTGAGATGTGGAAGGAGCAGGCCACGCTCTATGGAATAGATCCATTGAAGATAAAAATAGAAAAGCAAAGAAATGATGGCCCGGTTCCAGTTGAAAACAAGATTGAGGCAATTAAAATTGCAATTCAGGAATCAATGAAAGAAAAAGAGAACGAAAGATACGATAGTCTACTGGTAGATGAAGACAATCTCATACTATACGTCAAAAAAGGCTGGGACGTGGTAAAAGAGCTTTCAAGTGGCAGGATATTGATCCGCAAGCTCGTCTAGCGAAATGACAAGTATGCATTTTTGGGTACTGTCAAGTTGATGGGACATAGATCAAATATTTCTTCCAGTCAAAGATCGGGGCATGAACAAAATTGTTATGCCAGTCCATATTCTTTTCTCATTTCAAACATTTCTTTTTTAGTATTTTCCAATGATTTCCATGCATCTTTACTCTCATTATACAACCATTCTCTTTCTGGTTTTTTTGCATTTTTGTACGCTTTCCATTTCTCATTAAAAGAAATAAGAAACGCATCGAATGTTTCCTGTAACGAATTCCATTGGGGGTTTTCAAAGATATTACTACGACTCATAATATTGTGCCCAAAGGGATTCTATTATATTTTATTGTCTAGTTTTGTAACTATTACCTCTTAGGTTGATTTTCCCATATTACCTGTTGGCTGATAAGGTCATACTTA
>JAJSDS010000243.1 GCA_028580875.1 Nitrosotalea sp. | reverse complement strand
TTGTCAGAACCTACAACTAGTGTCCAGCGTTTTTCAACTGAACGTGGTCGTATCTCCAACCTGTTGAGAATCTTGTCCAACCTTGCTTTCTGTGAGAATTGTAATGAAATTATTTTGGTAAATGTGTTTTTGTATGTTTCACAAAGATTAGGCTTTCCTTTCTGAAAGCAAACGTCACAAAATTCAAGCGGTTCCAAATTTGTCCCTTACGGTTATACCATAATTGGCATTATAATATGTATGACAGATCATGTCAAGACATTATGTTGTGTATACAATTGTAATAATTGTAATCCACAAAGTAACAACTGCATCAAAAATACTCTAATTAATTTAACTAATAGAATTGCATGGTTTTACAGTATACAATACCTTGAAAATTATGGTATAACTATTGGGATGGTCTGATGAGTTCTGCAGCGTTAGCATTAGAAGGCGTAGCAGGAAAGTTTGCTGCAGAGGCAATAAGACAAGACGCCCAAGGTGACAGAAATGTGGCAGTAACCAGTTATCAGAGAGCAATTGATGCACTAGTAAAATTAATCCAGTTATTTCCAGATAATACCTTGAATGCAGTCTATGAACAACACTGCGAACAGTATAAGAAGAGAATAAATGAATTACAATCTTCTCCAGATAATCATCATTCTCAAAACGACAACGAACGTGATAGCATACAAAATCACATCAACTCCAGTCAAACTACAAACAGCAATCTTGAAAACATGATAATAAAAGAAAAACCAAATGTCAGCTGGAAAGAAGTAATAGGACTTGAAGATGTAAAGACAGCATTACGCGAATCCATTGTATATCCTGCTAAAAAACCAGAACTTTTTACACTAGGATGGCCACGTGGAATTTTGCTATATGGTCCACCCGGATGCGGCAAGACGATGCTTGCAGCAGCAACTGCCAGTGAGATCAATGGTTATTTCATAAATGTGGATGCGGCATCGATGATGAGCAAATGGTTAGGCGACGCTGAAAAAAATGTATCCCAGTTGTTTCACATGGCACGTGATTCGTCAAAAAAAGAAAACGTTCCAGTAATCATGTTAATAGATGAAGTTGATTCTCTTTTGGGGAATTCACAGAATGAAAATGGTGGAGAGATCAGGGTAAAAAACCAATTTCTCACAGAGATGGATGGAGTAAATGATAAAGGAAAAAATCTCCAGACATATGTAATTGCAGCAACCAACAAGCCTTGGAAACTAGATTGGGCATTTCTTAGAAGATTCTCAAAAAGAATCTACATACCTCTTCCATCATTGCAAACAAGAGAAAATCTATTTTCATCATATTTGTCAAAACTAAAGAGAGATTCTTCCGTAGATGCAGCACATCTTGCACAGCTAATTGATGGATATAGTGCAAGTGACATAAGAGACATTTGTCAATCAGTCCAGTTGTCTGTAATAGACGAGTTTTTCAGCTTGGCAGAATCCAATGGAAATAAGGATCTTACACATGTACAATTACGTGATGTTACCATGGATGACTTTAAACGGACAATCAAAAAACGAAGACCTAGTGTAAATCCAGGCATGATTGAAGAATATTCAAACTGGACTAGAGACTTTAGTGCGGCATAATTTTCATGTTTTGATGTTGTTTACCTGTTGATCATATACATGACTTAGGTAGATTAAAAAAATAAAGAATTTTGGATCAGGATTGAGATCCGCTTGGAGTTGTAAGGTCAGATGATGGTGCGGTGCTTCCAGATGGAGCCTTTTGCGAATTCCATGCATGAGATCCCATTTGTCCATGCATCACAGGTCTTTGACCCATTGCAAAACCGCCCATTCCAAATTGATGGCCTGGAGAGGTATACAGCACTTTATCATTTGCTGGATCGACAAT
>JAJSDS010000242.1 GCA_028580875.1 Nitrosotalea sp. | reverse complement strand
GAATCAACATATGCTGCACTACCTGCTAGTACAGATATTAGAACTAGGGACAAAATAATTAATTTCATTACTGATCAATGCACATATTGTCATTTTAACCCCCGTACAATTATCATTCCTGATAATCATTTGTAGGATATGATTTGTATTATCAAAAGAGATAATTGGGTTTATCTTTAATTAAATGACTAGATAAGGTATCGTATGGTTGTAATTCCAAATCAAGTACGTGACATGATGTCTACACAGAAATTCATTGTGGTCGGTTCCATTGATATCAATGGTATGTGTAACTTGTCACCGCGAACTGCATTTCACTTTACTGAAGATGCAATTTACTGGCTTGATTTCTTTAAACACAAATCTCATTATAATTTCATAAATGTTCCATGGATATCAGTTGCAGTTTTTGACAAGGAGAACCTAAAAGGATACCAAATGAAAGGAAAAGTAAGTTTTGTAAAAAATGAAAAAGAAAAGATACGTATGGTAGATGTGATATCCAGATCTACTACTGGTAAGACTTGCTCCAAAATATTTGAAAGAATTTCTCACACAGACCAGCCTGAATTGGTAATGTTCAAACCACACGCAGTATATTCCTTGAATCCTGCAGAAGACTCTGGTACTGCAATTGTAATTGATACTGATTCTGAAACAGTATCTCTTTTAGGCGCAAAATGATCAGAGATACAGTGATCATCTAATTATCACCTCTATTTCTAGAACGATTGTATTAATTTGATCAAAATAACACTCGTGGTGGATATCTTTGTTTGATGGATTCAAATCTTTTTTCAAAAGTCTGGGACCTGGTCTAATAACAGGTGCATCAGACGATGATCCCTCTGGAATTGCAACATATTCTCAAGCAGGTGCGCAATTTGGTTTTGGAACTTTGTGGCTTGCATTATTTCAACTACCTCTGATGATTGCAATTCAGGAGATGTGTGCTCGTATCGGACTTGTTACTGGAAGCGGACTTGCAGGCATCATGAAAAAAAGATACTCAAAAAAGACTGTCTACCCAATCATTAGCCTACTTCTCATTGCAAATACAATAAACATTGGTGCTGATATTGGTGCAATGTCTGCGTCTGTAAAACTTGTTTTGCCACAATTGCCAATAGTTATTGTAACTATTCTTTTTACTGTACTTGTAATCTGTGCAGAAATTTTTATTCCATATAAAAAATACGTGACAATGCTCAAGTATTTGACTTTGAGTCTTCTAGCTTATGTGATTACTGCATTTGTAGTTGGAGGAAATTGGAATGAAATATTGGTTTCAAGTGTAATTCCTCACTTTGAATTTACTCCTACATTTGTAATGCTCTTTGTTGCAATATTTGGTACTACGATATCTCCATATCTATTTTTTTGGCAAACTTCTGAAGAGGCTGAGGAAGATGTTGCAAAATACAAGATAAAAGAAATTGGAGAAGGAAAACCAATTACGAAAAAAAAGGAAATCGCATTGATGAGAAAAGATGTCGCAGTAGGTATGGCATTTTCTCAAGCAATCATGTGGTTTATCATTATCACTACTGCGGGAACTCTGCATGTTCACGGTTTAACTGATATATCTACTGCCGATGAAGCTGCTCAAGCACTAGAGCCACTTGTGAAAACGTTTCCACATGCAGGAGAGTTGTCAAAAACTATCTTTGCGCTGGGAATAATTGGTACTGGATTGCTAGCAATACCTGTACTTGCTGGCTCTTCTGCCTATGCGTTATCTGAAGAGTTTGGGTGGAAAGAAGGCCTCAGTAAAAAGTTCAAGCAGGCAAAGGGATTTTACTTGATTATTGCCGTATCTACAGTAGTAGGACTCTGGGTAAATTTTGCTGATATTGATCCAATTAAAGCCCTG
>JAJSDS010000241.1 GCA_028580875.1 Nitrosotalea sp. | reverse complement strand
TTCAAAACCAAGTGGACCTCACTTGTGGGAAGGTCACACTGCAGAGGCAGAACTTGGCCTAAACTATGAAGAGATTGATTCCATACTATACTGTACGGTAGACAAGGGTCACACAATTGATGAGACTGCCAAGATTACAGAGATTCCAATTTCAGATGTCGACAAGATTTACAGAATGTACAAAAAAAGCGAACACAAAAGAACAATTCCAACACCGTGCACCATACAATAACAAACATGAAAATTTTTGACACTCTATCGGTAGCAGAAAAAAATGTCGATACTGTAAATCCAGTCAGAATTTACCTGTGCGGCGTTACAGTATATGACGAAAGTCACATTGGTCATGCAAGGACAATCATTGTCTTTGATACGCTTCGAAGATATCTTGAAGCACATGGTGCCAAGGTAAACCTGGTACAAAATTTTACAGATGTCGACGACAAGATAATCAACCGCGCAAAAAAGGAAAACACTTCAGCAGAATCCATAACAACAAGATACATACAAAATTATTTCAGCGACTTTGACAGGCTGAACGTAAAAAGGGCTGACCTTTACCCCAAGGCAACAGAGCACATCTCAGACATGATAAATCTAATCAAGGGATTAATGGACAAAGGATTTGCATATGCATCTAAAAACGGAGTATACTTTGCAGTCTTGAAATTCAAGGAATATGGAAAACTTTCCAAGAAAAAAACTGATGAGTTGGTATCAGGCGCACGAGTCGAAGTAGACGAGACAAAAAGAGATCCGCTTGACTTTGCATTGTGGAAGTTCTCAGACGAAGAGCCATCATGGGACAGCCCATGGGGCAAAGGAAGGCCAGGGTGGCACATTGAATGCTCTGCAATGAGTCTGAAATACTTGGGTAGCAATTTTGAGATCCACGGCGGAGGACGAGACCTGATATTTCCTCACCATGAAAACGAGATAGCCCAATCAGAGTCATTTTCTGGAATCAATTTTGCCAAGATCTGGATGCATGTCGGAATGGTCACAATAAACGGAGAAAAAATGTCAAAGTCACTTGGAAACACAAAATCAATTGATCATGTACTAAAAACATGGGGCCCAAACATAATCAGACTGTTTTGCCTGTCAGGTCACTATACAAAGCCAATTGATTACTCTGAAGAGATACTCAAAGAAACCATAACAAAGTGGCGCCAAGTAGAGAACTGTTATTATGAAATGATTTTATCAGATGACATCCAGCCAACAGAAGGACTCGACCAGGCACAAGAAACCACACAAGAATCAATGACAGAATTTGAGTCAGCACTTGATTCTGACTTTAATACACCACTTGCACTTGGTGCCTTTTTCAAGTTGATAAAAAACATCAACCAGTTGGCATCATCAGAGAAACTAACAAAAAAACTAGCAAATATTTTCATGCCAGCATTTGAGCAGATGACATCAATTCTAGGACTGACAGTAATCCAAGTGACAGACCAAGAAAAAAACCAGATTTCAGACTTGATAAACAAGAGAAACACATTGCGTGGCCAGAAAAAATTCCAAGAGGCAGATGCAATCAGAAAACAAATCTTTGACATGAACATCACACTGATTGATCACAAGAACAAGACACTCTGGATGAAACAAGAAAAGATAGGTATAGAAAACTAGGATTTTTTCATCTGGGCGTTGACAAGCGATACGACATCGCGGTCTCGCAGCTGATAGTTTACAGGCAATCGTACTCCATATCTTACATCTTTTGCATAAAGCAGCCCCTTGGTAAGGGCAGTGTGGATTTCTTTTGCCAGGTCTTCTACTGTTGCACCATCTTTTAGTAAGATCAAGTCAGGCAAGACTCGGCCCTTTTTGTCAGATAAGGTTTCAGGGTTTGCCACAGGATAAATGGAGT
>JAJSDS010000240.1 GCA_028580875.1 Nitrosotalea sp. | reverse complement strand
GGATGGACATACGATGTGCAGTATTTGACGGGGATACAAAACAAGAAGAGCGTACAGAGATTCTTACAAATCCACCTCAGGTGATTATAACCAATTTTGATGTAATACACTATCATTTATGGCACAGAACTAGATTTGCCAATCTGTTTAGTACGACCAGATTTCTGGCAGTTGATGAAGCCCATGTATATTCTGGGATTTTTGGCTCTAATGTTCATTACATCATAAAAAGACTAAAACGAATTGCACCCAAGTTACAGATGATTGCAGCATCTGCAACTTTGGAAAATGCTCTATCATTTTGCCAGATGTTATTTGGGGTAAAAATGGTTCAGGTCTCCGGATCCGGCAGAAAAGGCAAAACAGAATTTTCAATGCTCTTCCCTTCGTTAATGACCCAGCGTGCTCTAATGATGGACATATTAAAAAAACTGACATCAAAACAACACAAGACACTAGTGTTTAGTAATTCACATCTTAATTCCGAACTTTTAGCACTTCAAGCAAGAAGACAAAAAGTAGACATCAAGGTTCACCGAGCAGGCCTCATGGCAAACTATAGAAAATCAGTTGAAATCCTGTTCAAAACTGACAAGTTACTTGCAATTTCTGCCACACCCACGCTCGAACTTGGAATAGACGTAGGAAATGTAGATGGAGTGATATCATCTACCATTCCGGTCAATAGACTCACGCAGAGAATAGGAAGGGCTGCAAGAAAGGGCCAAGGTGGATATGCATTTCTAGTTCTAGGCAACGACCCAATATCACAATATTACAAGAATCATCCAGCAGATTATTTTGAAGACGTTGAACAGATTTACATTGATCCAAAAAATCCCTTTGTCGAGGAATTTCAAGTCATCGCAATGGCTTGTGACAAACCAATTGCAAAACATGAATTGTCAGAACACAAAGATGTCATTGAAAGACATGTTGGTGCAGGCAATTTAGTCTTGATTGAAAATAGATATGTTCCAAATTATGATCAGATAAAATCCATCCTAGAAGATTATAGCATAAGAGGAATAGGAAGATCAATTGACATATTTTTGAATGGTAAGAAAGTGGGGGAACGGGTATTGCCAATTGCTTTAGAAGAGCTGCACCCACATGCAGTTTACTTTTTGGCAGGAATTAGATACAAAGTAAAAGAGATCGGATATCCTGAAACAATGACTGCAAAACTAGAATACCTTCCAAAGAACTATCCATACTATACCAAGGCATTAACAGAAGAATGGCCAACAATTGAAACAATTTTTGAAAAAAGGTTTTCAAATGGAATTGAAGTAGCATTCTGCAAGTTACACATCCAAAAAAGAGTTTATGGATACGTCAACTTGGAGTTGGGTCAAGAGGTAGGACAGGGACAGAAGATAATTTTAGAAAAACCGCTTGATTATGATTTTATTACAAAAGGGATTGTCTTCAAAGCCCCTAGACCATTAAACGAGATAGACAAGGCAGAAAATGGGGAATATGTGGAAGCAAGTGGATATCATGCCACAGAACATGTTGTAATCGAGGGAAGTAACATGATAACAGGAGGGGTATCTCAAGACCTTGGAGGCATATCACTTGGAACATCTGGCTTGGTCTTTGTATATGACTCTGCAATTGGTGGAAACGGTGCAAGTAAGGCACTCTATGACAGACTTGAAAAGGCCTTTGAGCGCAGTCTTGACATTGTAACAGAATGTCCCTGTAAGAACGAATCAGGGTGTCCCCGCTGTACTTTTTCATACAGATGCGGAAATAACAATGAGTACCTTCACAAGTTATCGGCAAAAGAGATCCTTCAAAGAATAATAGATGGTGAAGCAACTGAGATCACAGAACCTGTAGAAGGTGACAAGCCCCTAGTTTGACACCATAG
>JAJSDS010000023.1:14110-19754 GCA_028580875.1 Nitrosotalea sp. | reverse complement strand
GGAATAACAGTTAGAAATGATATTACAGATGATATTTCCTTAAACATTAAACCACCAACCAAGAAACGACAACAACAGAATAACAGGGATTGTAAAAAGTAAAACAAACAGTATTGAAGTAACTTTCATTATAGAGAGTGCAGATCTGAAATGTTTTTCTGTTATCTCTGAATTTCCGTCTCCTAGTACATAATGCTCCACCTTTTCTAATCTTATTCCAAGTGCACCTGCTAGGGTTGCCATTGGATAACCAGCGTTTGGACTTTCAGTTTTGGAACCATCTCGTTTCATGACATGAATTGAATGTCTCCAATCTTCTTTTAGTATGATACAGGAAAGTACCATTACAAGACTTGTAATCCTAGAAGGAAGGAAGTTGAGTATTTTATCACAGTTAGCAGCAAACCAACCTACGTTTCTAAATATCTCTGTCTTGTACCCTATCATTGAATCAGCAGTATTTACAGTTCTATAAACAAATGCACCAATTAGACCAAAAAATGAGTAGTAGAAAAGTGGACCGGTTATCCCATCAACAATGTTTTCACTGATGCTTTCAAGGGTTGCAGAAATAATATGTTGTTTATCTAGACTTTTGGTATCTCGTTTTACTATCATAGAAAGTTGCGTCCTAGCACCATCCAGGTCATTTTTAGAGAGATAATTCATGATTTTTGATGCATGAATCTCCATTCCCTTGATGGCAATAGTAGTCTTTAGAAGAAGTCCAATCAAAATCACGCTTACACCAATAAATAGAATTTTGTAGAGTTCATTTGAGTCAAGATTTTCCAGGTATTTCAAATAGGATGAGAATAAGATGATCAAAGTAGAAACTATTGCAATCACCAAAACAATAAGGAAAATTCCATTAATTTTTTCAGTTATCGGATTAATCGATTTTGCATGTGGTACAAACTTGCCAATCAATTTTCCGATCCAAGCAGTTGGATGATATCTATTTGTTGGGTCTCCAAAAATAAAATCAAGTGCGAGTGCAAATACAGCTGCAATTATTGCCATTAGAATCAATTTAACATTCCTCCTATACTTTTCATATCAATATTTTTTTTCACAATAGAAGCCAAGTGATCAATTTCTTTGTCTAGTGTTTTAAGATATTTTTTTGTCCATGAGACTTGTTTGGGATTTGCATGCAAAGAATCTTCATCAGGTATATCAAATTCAATTAGAGGAATTGTACCAATTACAGGTTTTGTCGTTTTCTTTTTTAATATTGAATAACTTGGATGCAGTATGTCCACATCTCCTCTAAACTTGTTTATAACAAATCCTTTGACTAGATTCTGATATTTTTTATCAAGAAGCGCCAATGTTCCCACAATACTGGCAAAACTTCCGCCCTTATCTATGTCAGTCACCAAGATTACAGGTGATCTACAATATTCTGCCATTCTCATATTAGCAATATCATATCGTTGCAAGTTTATTTCAGCTGGGGATCCTGCTCCCTCAAGTATTACAATATCATGTACCTTTAACAATTTGTCAAGAGCATTCTTTGATTCTTCAAGCCCTGTTGAGAGAGCAAATTTTCTATAATAATCCCGAGCATGCATTTTACCATACGATTTACCATTAACAAAAATTTCACTTTTGTAATTTCCTAGAGGCTTTAATAAAATTGGGTTCATTATTGGAGTTATCTCGGTTCTTGCAGCAATTGCCTGAATAGCCTGAGCCCTTGAAATTTCAAAGTCTTTGCCGACATAGGAATAAGATGACATGTTTTGGGACTTGAATGGTGCTACATTGTATCCACCATCAGAGAGAATTCTACAAAGAGCAGTGACTAGAGTTGTTTTACCAGCACCTGAAGAAGTGCCTTGTATCATCAAAGTTTTTGCAGTCATAATTTTTTTAATGCCTCAACTAGCTTGAGATTTTCTTTGTGAGTTCTAACTGCAATCCTTATGAAATTATCATCTAATCCATGAAATGTACTACAATCTCTTATGAGAATATTTTGTTTTAACAACCTTTTTTGAATTTGGTTTGATTTTATTTTTGATTTTATCAAAATAAAATTTGTATCAGAAGTGTAACAAGTAAAGCCCTTTATCTGAGATATATAATCTGTGAGAAATTTTAATTCCTTTTTTATAATATCCAAGGTTTTTGGCAGATGAGATTTATCAGATAGTGCTTTAATTGCAGAATGCTGTGCAATTCCACTAACGTTCCATGGAATTTTTATTTTTTGTAGAATTTCAATCATTTTTTTATTTCCAAGTCCATATCCAATTCTCAGTCCAGCCAGTCCAAATGACTTTGTCAAGGATCTGAGAATGAAGAGATTATCAAATTCTTTCAAATATGAGGCCGCACTCTCATTGCCATCTGGAACTAGCTCAATAAAACATTCATCAAGAAAAACCATTGTAGATTTATCATGTGCAGATTCTAGGATTTTTAACATATTTTTTCTCTTTATAAGAACTCCCGTAGGATTGTTTGGATTACATAGAAAGACACAGTGTTTCTTTTCCATCATGTTTTGAAATTCTGATAGATTGTGGTTTAGATTCATTGTTTTAAAAAAATACAGTGTTGCCCCGTTTAATTTTGCGGCAGATTCATACTCACTAAATGTTGGAATTGAAATTAGCACTTTTTGTTTTCTCAAAAATGCAGCACAATAATTATAAATTATTTCAGTAGCTCCATTTCCCACTATAATCTGATTTTTCAGAAATCCAGTATATTTTTGAAGATGTATCCTTAATTCATTAGAATTAGGATCAGGATAGATAGAAACTTGCGAAATATTTTTGAAAGCATTTTTTACCGTAGATGGAAAACCAAGAGGATTAACATTTGAACTAAAGTCAAGTAATTTCAAATTGTGCACTAGATTGTTATCTGAAAATATACCTCCATGGGCAGCCGCTTGGTGATTTTCTATTGTCTTTTCTACTCTGATTCGCATATTTTTCAAATACCTGTAACGGTATTTAGTTGTGCTTTGCTTGAACTTCTAAAAGAATATTAATTGTACAGAAGCTATTTTCTTCATGAAACGTGTAGCCATTATAGGAGTGACTGGTGCAGTAGGGCAGGAATTTGTTCTTGCTTTAAACAAACATCCATGGTTTGAGGTAAAACAAATAGCCGCATCTGAACGCTCAGCCAATAAAAAGTTCGTAGATGCAATAAGAGATCCAAATAGTGGCATTTTGAAATGGCACTTGCGAGAACCCATCCCAGAATACGTAAAAAACATGACAATAGATGCAGTAGATGACATTAATCCAGAAAATTTCGATTTAATTTTTAGTTCTGTAGAAAGCGAAGCCGCAAGAGACATAGAAACAAAATTTGCAAAGCATGTTCCAGTCATCAGCACTTCAGCTGCATACAGATATGAAGCAGATGTCCCAATTTTGATTCCTGGAATAAATGATGATCACATAGGATTACTAGACATTCAAAAGAAGAATCGCGGTTGGAAAGGATTTGTAGCACCATTACCAAATTGTACAACAACCGGACTTGCAATTACAATGAGACCACTTTTGGACAAATTTGGTGCCCAGAAGATAATCATGACATCGATGCAGGCAATGTCTGGCGCAGGTAGATCACCAGGTGTCTCTGCATTAGACATTACAGACAACATCATCCCATTCATACCAAAGGAAGAAGACAAGGTAAGATTAGAGACAGGAAAGATACTTGGAAAGTTCATAGATGGAAAAATTGATCCTGCGAAAATGAAAGTTAGTTGTACATGTACAAGAGTTCCAGTGTTAGATGGACATACTGAAACTGTTTTTGTTGAAACTGCTACTCATGTTGATCCAGAGATGGTCAAGAAAGCAATGCAGGATTTCTCAGACCATGTGAGTGTTACTGGATTACCTTCTGCTCCAAAAGAATACCTCATGGTTAATGAAGATCCAACAAGGCCACAGCCAAGATTAGATAGAGAAATCAATGAAGGAATGACTACAGTAGTAGGCAGATTAAGAGAAGACACAGTGTTTGATAATGGTATCAAGTACGTACTATTCTCACACAATGAAAAAATGGGCTCTGCAAAAGGAGCAGTATTGCTAGCAGAAATGCTGTACAAGAAAGGCTACATTTAGCAAATTGTGAAATTATAGAAATTTTATACTAACAACTTTAATAAGATCCATTTATTCACAATAATCTGTATTTTGATGACAAAAGTTGATGATTTAGATATGATAATTTTATCAGAATTATCACAGGATGCAAACATATCAGTCCCACGAATTTCAAAGAAAATTAACGTAAATTCATCTGTAGTATACAGTCGAATTAAGAGATTAATCAAAAGAAAACTCATAGAACGTTTTACTATAGTTGTAAATGACAGAGAATTAGGCTATACTGTCAAAGCACTAACAGGGATAAACATGGACTCTAAGATGAGAGACAATGTGATTGAAGAATTAATGAAGATCCCAGAGGTAAGAGAGATTTCAGAGGTAACTGGAAGGTTTGACATCATAGTAACCATGTATGCCAAAAACCTCGATGAAATGCATCGATTGATATCTGAAAGGCTCGGAAGAATTCAAGGAGTTCAGCGTTCTGAAAGTTTTATTGAAATGAAAAGGACAACAAAGCCCATGCCTTACAAGCCAGCAAAATAATTGAGGCCTTTTCAACCTATAAATAAGTAATAAGATCCAAATGGGAGTAAGAGTGTGCTAACAACAAAAGCTAGTTCAAGAATTAAGGTATACTATGAGGTTACCAAGCCAAAGATATGGTATCTTCTTGTATTCACTGCAATAGGAGCAGCCTTCACGGCATCGAATTTGTATCATATCCCAATATCCCCGTTAACATGGTGTCTTGTAATAGGTGGTGTAATAGCAGGTTCTGCATCTGCAAATACATTGACAAACTATAACGATAGAGACATTGACGCAATAATGGAGCGAACAAAGGATAGACCCATTCCAAGTAGAAGAATTTTTCCTGCTGAAAAAGCATTGTACTTTGGACTAATTCTTGCTGCAATATCTCTAGTAAGTGCTTTTGCCATAAACATGTGGGCTGGTATTTTCATGGCTTTTGGACTTGCAGACAATATTCTTGTTTATAGTAAATTACTCAAAAGAAGAAGTAGAACAAATATTGTTTTAGGAGGTTTTTCTGGAGGAGCACCTGCAATGATTGGTTATGTTGCAGTTACAAGTACAGGCCTATGGGATTTGGGCTTGGTCATGGCAGGATTAGTCTTTGTTTGGATTCCTATGCACATATGGAGCCTTACACTTCATGTCAAGGAAGATTACAACAAAGTCAATGTCCCAATGTTGACTGCGGTGGAATCTGAAAAGACCTCGGTTCGTGTAATTGCAGGAACTACTCTCATGATGGTTCTTTTCAGTGTCCTTCCATTTTTCATGACAGATACATCTGGAAAGCATCTATTTCATGAAGTTTATCTCTATACAGCAATTGTATCAGGGGCAATAATGATTGCACTAAGTATATGGCTACTTGTAAAACCATCTGAGAAAGCATCATGGACACTATTCAAGTTTTCAAGTCCATATCTTGCGATATTGTTCATTGCGCTAATGATTGATTCAGTACACTAATTTTTAATCAAGATATTTTTTTAGTGACATTTTTTCTG